>JASHVV010000083.1 GCA_030044385.1 Gammaproteobacteria bacterium | reverse complement strand
CACGGTGAGTTGGGCAGTGTGGAAGTTGTAGGTCACCGGCTGCGCCGGTCCGGATGGCACGATGCTCGCGCCGTTACCCTGCGGGCCCGGCGCGCTCGAGGTCGCCGTGTTGCCCGAGAGCTTGGTGCGCTCGGCCTGGTAGCTCACCTGCACGGTCGGATAGAAGAGCCCCTGCTGGGCGTACACGTTCTCCTGGGCTTCCTCGAGACTGGCCACGGCCGCAGCGATCGTGGGATTGGCGGCGAAGGCGCGCTTGATGAGCGCGTCCAGCGCCGGTGAGCGAAATAGCGTCCACCACTGTGCCGAGATCGCCTGCGCGGTGTCGAAGCTCTGTGCGGCGCCGGCCACACCGGGCGCCGAGGCCGTGGACCGCGGCAGCGGCGTGGGCGAGTACGCCTGGCTGCGCGGCAGCGGGGGGCGGTGGTACTGCGGGCCGACCACGCATCCGGCGATCGGCGGCAGCGCCGCCAGGCCGATGAGACACGTCAGTGTTGCCCGGGCCTTCGACATGTCTTACGGCCTGCGCTCCGGCTCATTGCCGCGTCCGAGCAGCACCATCGTCAACACGGGCACGACGAGGAGCAGCAGGAAGGTGCCGAAGAGCATCCCGCCCACCACCACCGTGGCGAGCGGCCGCTGCACCTCGCTGCCGATGCCGGTCGAGACCGCCGCGGGCAGCAGCCCGATTCCCGCCGCCAGGCTCATCATGAGCAGCGGCCGCATCAGTCCCGACGCCGCCTCGAACATCGCCTCGGGGGGCTGCAGGCCCCGGCGCCGCGCCCGGTTGAAGCGGTTGAGGAGCAGGATGCCGATCATCACGGAGACGCCGAAGAGCGAGATGAAGCCGATCGCGGCCGAGATGCTGAAGTCTCGTCCCGTGAAGTAGAGGCCGAGAACCCCGCCCGCGACGGCGAACGGGATGCCGGTCAGCGCGAGCAGGGACTCCTTGATGGAATTGAACAGGCTGTAGAGGAGTCCCAGGATGAGCACCAGGCTCACCGGCACGATCACCTCGAGCCGCCGCTGCGCGGCCTGCAGCTCCCCGTACTCCCCCGACCACTCCATCCGGTAGCCGGGCGGAAGCCTCACGTGGCTCGCGATGCGCGCCTGCGCCGCCGCCACCGCGCCGCCGAGATCCCTGCCGCGGACGCTGAACTTGACCGGAATGAATCTTTCCCCGCCCTCATGATAGATCCAGGACGCCCCCGTCGTGAGCTGGATGCTCGCCAGGTCCTGCAGCGGCACATATCCCGTCGTCCCGTTGCCTGCCGGGTAGGCCACCTCGAGATTGCGGATCTTCTGGATCGTGTCCCGATCCCGGCGCGGATAGCGCACCACCAGATCGAACTGCCGGTCGCCCTCCAGGACCTCGGTCGCCACGGTCCCGCCGAGAGCGGCCTGGATGACCGTGTTGACATCGCCGGTGTTGAGCCCATACCGCGCGGCCGCGGCGCGCTCGATGGTGATGTCGAGATCGGGCTGCCCGAGCACCGGGAAGATGCCGAGATCCGTGATGCCGCGCACCTGCGCCATCTGATCGCGGACCTGGGTCGCGAGCGCCGTCAGCTCCTCGAGGCTGGGGCCCACGATCTTGATCGAGTTCGCGCCCTTCACCCCGGACATCGCCTCGTCGATGTTGTCCTGGATGTACTGCGAGAAGTTGAACGATACGCCGGGAAGGGCCGCCTGCAGCCTCGCCTGGATCTGATCGATCAGCCCGTCCTGGGTCATCCCCTTGGGCCATTGGCTCGGCGGCTTCAGCGGCACGTCGAGCTCGACGTTCGAGAAAGGCGCGGCATCGCTGCCGTCATCCGGCCGGCCGTGCTGGGAGACGACGGTCAGCACCTCCGGGTATTGCAGCAGGATGAGGCGCATCGTGCGGGTTGCCGCGGTGCCGTCCGCGAGCGTCATGGTCATCGGCAGCTCGGCGCGGATCCACAGATTCCCCTCATCGAGGTGCGGCAGGAACTCGCTCCCGAGCCGCAGCCAGCAGAACACCCCGGCGGCGAGAAATACCAGGCCGGCGCCGATGACCGCGGCGCGCTGCGCCAGCGCGAAGCGCAGCGCCGCCTCGTAGGCGCGATGCAGCCCCCGGACGACGAACGTTTCCGATTCCTGGACACGAGCGGGCAGGAAGAGGGAGGCGAGCACCGGCGTTGCGGTAAACGTCGCGATCAACGCGCCGGCCAGCGCATAGGCATAGGTGCGCGCCATCGGACCGAAGATCGCGCCCTCGACACCCTGCATGGCGAAGAGGGGCACGAATGCCGCCACGATGATGAGCACGGAGAAGAGCACCGCGCGATCCACCTGCAGGACGCTGACCAGGATGAGCCGCAGCCGATCCGTCCAGCCGCCCGGCGGCGCCGCATGGTCGGCCGCCGCCTGTGTGGGGTCGGTGCCCCACGCGCCGGCGGCGAGCCGGTCGAGGAGGCTGCGGCGTTGCTCGGCCGGCCGTTGCATATTGCGGAAGATGTTCTCCATCACGATCACCGCCGAGTCGACGATGATCCCGAAGTCCACGGCTCCCAGGGACAGCAGGTTGGCGCTCTCGCCGCGCAGGACCAGGATGATGATCGCGAGGAGCAGCGCAAACGGAATGGTGAGGCCGACGATGATCGCGCTGCGCAGGTCGCCGAGGAACACCCACTGGATGAGAAAGACGAGCCCGCAGCCGAAGACGAGATTGTGCATCACCGTGTGGGTGGTGAGCCCGATGAGGTCGCTGCGGTCGTAGAACGGCACGATCCGCACTCCCGGAGGCAGGCTGCCGTCGTGATTCATCTTGTGGATCAGCGCGTCGACCTGCGGCAGCACGCGGCCGGTCTGATAGGTGCGGCCCATCACGACGATGCCGAACACGATGTCATCGGCGCGGTCCCGCCCGGCTATGCCGAGCCTCGGGCGGTATCCGACCTTCACCGTTGCGACGTCCTCGATGAGCACGGGCGCGCCATTTTGCTGGCCGAGGACCACGTTCTCGATGTCCCCGACCCGGTAGCCCGCGGCGAGGTTCTCATCGCCGCCGTCGTCGATCAGGCCGACGCCGCGGATGTTGATCGACTGCTGTCCCAGCGTGATGTCCCGCGCTCCCACGTTGATGTTGGAGTTGCCGAGCGCCGAGATGACCTGCGGGACGGTGAAACCGTAAGCCCGCAGCCTTTTGGGATCGACATCGACCTCGAACTCCTTGGTCGGGCCGCCCCAGCTGTTGACGGCAACGACGCCATGCACCTGCAGCAGGCGCCGCCGGATGACCCAGTCCTGCACCGTGCGCAGGTTGGTGATGCCGAAGTGCGGTGGGCCAATCACTTGGTAGCGCATGATCTCTCCCGTGCCGCTGTTCTGCTGTACGCTGGCCGTGACGCCGTTGGGCAGGTTGACGTTCTGCTGCAGCGCGATCACGGTCTGCGCGTACGCGAAGTCGTAATTCACCCCGTAGTTGAAGACCACCCGCACGAACGACAGCCCGTAGAAGGACGTGGAGCGGATGACGTTGACGCCGGGGACGGTGTAGAGGCCGTTCTCGATGGGAATGGTGTAGTAACGCTCCATTTCCCGCGCCGACAGGCCCGGCGATTGCGCGGTGATCTCGAGGATCACGGGCGAGGGGTTGGGGTACGCCTCGATGTCGAGGGAGCGGCAGGCGAAGGCGCCGGCCGCCGCGAACAGGAGCAGGCCGAACACGACGATCGCGCGCCGGCTGAGGCAGAAGGAGATGAGGCTCTTCAGCATGCGGCAGAGGCCCTTCCCGGGCTCAGTCGCTCGGTGCCGCGTTGATCATGTTGTCGAGGTAGATCGCCCCCCGGGTGACCACCCGCTCGCCGCGCCGCAGCCCCCCGAGGATCTGCACCTCGCCGTCCTCGCGCAGTCCCGTCTCGATGATGCGTTGCGTGAAGTGGCGCCCATCGCTCGTCACCCAGGCAGTCAGTGTTCCGTCGCCCTCGCGCACGACGCCGTCGGCCGGGATGGCGAGCGCATCCATGGGCGGGCGCAGCTCGATGGTGACGGTCGCAAGCATGCCGGGGCGCAGCTCGTGCGCCGGATCGGCCACTTCGCAGCGCACGGTCTGCCGGTGCAGGTTGGGATCGACCGTCGCGTAGATGCCGTGGACCTTCCCGGTGAAGGTCCCGTCCGGATAGGCCGTGACCGCGACCCGGACCGGCTCGCCCGGATGAATGAGCGGCATGTCGGCCTCGAACACACTGGCCTCGACCCATTGGGAGCCCGCCCGCCCCGCGGGCCGCGCCTCGAGGCGGCCGGCTGCGATCATCCGGTCGATCTGCGCGTCGCTCGTGCCGAGGGCATGCAGCGCGACCCGCGCGGCGTCGAGTGCGGCGGCCGCCGTTTGCTCATCCGCTGTTGCCTGCTCGAGCTCGCGCGTGGAGACTCCCTGCGTGTCATGGAGGAGGCGCGCGCGCTGCAGCTCCCGGCGGGTCAACTCGAGGGTCGCGGCGGCGCCGAGCACGGTCGATTCGGCCTGGACGATGGCCGGGTCCTCCGGGAACGCGACGCTGCCGAGCTCCGTCCTCTCGATACGAAAGCGGTACATCCCCGCCGGCGCGATCCGAACGCTCTGCGCCTGGCTCGCTGACAGATCCACCGCCGGCGGTCCCGCAGCCCGGGCGGCGGCGGCCGGCGGCGGCGGCACTTGCGCGGACGTGCGCGCGCAGCCGGAAAGAGCGGCAGCGCCCGCAAGCAGCGCAACCCCCAGCGCTCCGGCGGCGCTCGGCCGCCGGCTCGAGAATGGAAGGGACATCATGGCCGCCCAAACTGGCAGCGTCGGCGACGCCCGTCTGTCGGGCCCGGCCGGGGTTTTCTGTCAGGCTGCGCCCTACAAGGCGCAGCTCGGCCGCGCCATGTTGCGAGCTGACATACGCATGTAACTGAAGTGGAGTAGGGCCGTCAAGCCGCGCCGGGCCCGAGCCGCCTCAGCGGGAGAGTTTCGTGTCGTGCCAGCGCACCGCCTCGCGCAGCAGCTCGGTGGCGCTGCCGACGCTCAGCTTCTCCTTGATGCGCGCGCAGTAGGCCTGCACGGTCTTGATGCTGACCGAGAAATCCGCGGCAATCTGGCGCGTGCCGACGCCTTGTCCGAGCTTCTCGAACACCGCCAGCTCGCGATCGCTCAGGCGCTCGATCGGCGGCCGCTCGCCCGCGCCGCGGATCGTCCGTCCGGCGAGGATCTCGGCCGCCCGCTCGCTGACGTACAGCTTGCCGTCGAGCACGCGGCGGATCGCCTCGATGACCTTCTGCGCGCTCTCGCGCTTGTTGATGTAGCCGCGCGCCCCGGCGCGGAACACGCGCTCGGCGTAGAGCGACTCATCGTGCATCGACAGCACCAGCACCGGCAGCGACGGATGGAGCCGCTGCAGGGACTTGATGAGCTCGAGCCCCGTGGAGTCCTGCAGGCTGAGGTCGACGATGACCAGGTCCGCCCGCGCGGAGGCCAGCCCCGTCAGGGCCGCCGGTGCGCTCTCGGCCTCCCCGCAGACCGAAAGATCGGGCTGCTGCGCGATGAGCTGCGTCAGCCGCTCGCGCACGAGCGGATGATCGTCGACGAGGAATATCGTCTTGTGCGAGCCGGTCAGCACGGGACCGACGCCTCGCTTGCTTGCGCGCACGCCTCGCCCTGCGGCGGCGGAAACGAGCACCTCACCCACGTTCCGCCGGTCGGATTCGGCTCGATCGACAGCGCGCCGCCGAGCAGGTTCGCCCGGTGCGCCATGATCCGCGTACCCAGGCCGCGGCTGCTCTGCCAGTCATCGGGCAGCCCCGCCCCGTCGTCCTCGATCGTCAGCGCCGCGCGGTCTCCCGCACCGCTCAGGCTCAACACGATCTGGCCCGGCTTGCCGTGACGCAGCGCGTTGTTCACCGCCTCCTGGGCGATCCGATAAAGATGAGTCGCGGCGGCGCCGTCGACGGCGGGCGGCGGGACGTCACAATCGACCCGGCAGGCGACCTTGAACATGCGCGCGACGCTGTCCGCGAGCGCGCGCAACGCAATCACCAGGCCGGCCGCTTCCATCTCGAGGGGCGCGATCCCGTGAGCGATGTCGCGTGTCATCGCGATGCCGTCTTCGATGAGCCGCACCAGCTCCGCGGCGTTTGCGGACTCGGGCCGCGATTGCGCCGCGAGCCTTTGCGCGACGACCTGCGCGGCCATCGCAGTCGCCGTCAGGTGCTGGCAGAGCCCATCGTGCAGATCGTGACCGATCCGCCGCTGCTCGCGCTCACTGATCTCGAGGATCTCCGTCTCCAGCCGCTCGCGCTCGGCGATCTCGCGGGTGAGGGCCGCGGTGCGCCGCTCGACCTTGTGCTCGAGCTCCTGCTGCGCCGCGCGCAGATGCCCGACGAGCCACACCGCGAGCGCATACACCGTCGCGAGGATCAGCCAGTTCCAGACCGGTATGAGCACGGTCGGGTAATGCGCGCCGGCGGCCCAATCTCCGATCGCGGAGGTGACGATGCTGAGCGCGGCCATCGCCAGCCCGAACAGCCTGCCGACGAGCCAGGTCGCGAGGCCGATGCCCAGCAGGTAGAAGGCGGAGAAGGAAATATTGAAGCCGGTGAGGTAGTCCACCGCGCCGACCAGCGCGAGGAACGCGCAGCTCAACGCGATCAGCCGTGCACGCGGCTGGCGCTCCAGGTGTTGCAGGATGGCGGGCATGCCGGCGGATTTTAGCGCCTCAGCGCTCGACATGAACCCGTAGCGCCAGGATCGAGACCGGTCCCCGGTCCCGGTTGTAGGCCGGGTTTTGCACCCACTGGTAATCCAGCGTCACGTGCACCCCCGAGAGGACAGCCGCCTCGTAATAGGTCTCCAGGATGTCCTCATGGCCCGGGTGCGGCAGGCGTCCGTCGCCGACCAGGATCCCGAGCCCGCCGGCCGCCAGATACTGGCTCAGATCCCGCGACGCCACATTGACGACCTTGGCCACGCCCACGGTGTCTCCCGGCCGATGCCACGGCCCCCCACTCATCGACAGCCCCGCCGATCCCGTGTAATCGATGTCGGTGAACTCATAGGCTTCGACGTTGCCGCCCGCATCGCCCAGGCGCGCGAACAGTCCGACGTTTCCCGTGAGCTGCTGCTGCAGGTTGAGCGAGATGCCGTCCCGTTTCCGGTAACGCCGGACTGGGGCCGGCGTCGGCGGCACCCCGTTGGCCTCGCCGTATGCGATGGCATCCTCATAAAGCGCCATGCGTCCCCGGCTCTCGAACCCCGTCAGGTCGATCTTGCCCGGCGCCCCGAGCAGCTCGTAGCGGCGCTCGCCCTCGAGGTCGACCTGGTACTCGTCGAAGCCCGGCTCCAGGGTCACGCTGTTGGGTACGTTCGACAGATCGAATACTCCCGCGCGCCAGGCCCACGCGCCCGCGTACCATTCGGCGGCCCCGCCGACCGAATAGCCCCACGCATCCGCGGCGTAATCGAAGGTGCCCGCATCGATCACGGACCAGTTGAGGAAGTCCGCCCGGGGATCGTGCGCATACTGGTTGACGTCGAAGATGTCGACGACGCTCAGCTTGCCGACGGTGACGACCAGCCGGTCGGCCGATTGCCGCAGC
>JASHVV010000082.1 GCA_030044385.1 Gammaproteobacteria bacterium | reverse complement strand
GTCTTCGGGTCGATGACGCCCGACTCGATCATCTCGTGATAGAAGTCGTTGCCTTCGCGGGTGCGCTCGCCGACGCCCGCGAACACCGACAGGCCGCTGTACTGCTTGGCGATGTTGTTGATGAGCTCCAGCATGTTCACGGTCTTGCCGACGCCGGCGCCGCCGAACAGGCCCACCTTGCCGCCCTTGGCGAACGGCACCAGCAGGTCGATGACCTTGATGCCGGTGACCAGCAGCTCCTGGCCGCCCGCCTGATCCTCGAAGGAGGGCGGCGCGCGGTGGATCGGCAGCTGCTGCGGCGATTGCACCGGGCCGCGGTTGTCCTGCGGGTGACCCAGCACGTCCATGATGCGGCCGAGCGTGGCCTTGCCCACGGGCACGGTGATGGGCGCGCCCGTCGCGACCACGGGCAGACCGCGCCGCAGGCCCTCCGAGGGCCCCATCGCGATCGCGCGCACGATGCCGTCGCCGAGCTCCTGCTGCACCTCGAGCGTCAGGTCGGATTCCTTCAGCTTCAGCGCCTCGTAGACGCGCGGGATCGCATTGCGCGGGAATTCGACGTCGATGACGGCGCCGATGATCTGGGTGATGGTGCCTTCGGCCGTGTTAGCCATGTCGTATGTCTCTCGATTCTCTCAAACCGCGGCCGCGCCGCCCACGATCTCCGACAGCTCCTTGGTGATCGCGGCCTGGCGGGCCTTGTTGTAGATGAGTTGCAGCTCGCTGATGAGCTTGCCGGCGTTGTCGGAGGCGGCCCCCATGGCCACCATCCGCGCCGCCATCTCGGAAGCGACGTTCTCGACGGCCGCGCGGTACACCTGCGACTCGATGTAGCGCATCAGCAGGCCGTCGAGGATCCGCGCGGCCTCCGGCTCGTAGATGTAGTCCCAGTGCTCCTGCAGTCCCTGCGTGTCGACGCCATCGATCGGCAGCAATTGCTCGACCACGGGCTTCTGCGTCATGGTGTTGACGAACTGGGCGTTCACCAGGAAGAGGCGATCGATGCGGCCCTCCCGATAGGCGTCCAGCATCACCTTCACGGTGCCGATGAGATCCTTGACGTGCGGTCGGTCGCCGAGATGCGAGACGTTGGCGAGAACCGGCAGGCCGAGACGGCGGAAAAAAGCGATGCCCTTGGCGCCGATGAGGCACAGGTTGACTGCCGCGCCCTTCCCCTGCCACTCGCGCATCAGGTAAAGCGTCTGCTTGAAGACGTTGGCATTCAGTGCGCCGGCGAGCCCGCGGTCGGTGGAGACCACGATGATGCCGATGCTCTTGACTTCGTTGCGGGGCTGCAGGAAGGGATGGCGGTAGTCGGGGTTGGCCTCGGTGAGGTGGCCGATGACGGTGCGCATCTTTTCCGCGTAGGGGCGCGCCAGGCGCATGCGGTCCTGCGCGCGGCGCATCTTGCTCGTGGCCACCATCTGCATGGCCTTGGTGATCTTCTGGGTGTTCTTCACACTCGAGATCTTGGAGCGGATTTCCTTGGTGCCTGGCATGACTTATTACAACATTACCGTGCGGAGCCTCGGGCAAAAGGCGCTTTCCGGGAACGCCGTGAATACGTCCATGTAGGCTGCCGGAAAAACGTCCTGTTTTTCAGGCTCCCGGAAAGCGCCTTTTGCCCGAGGCTCCTCATTTGCGTCAATACGTTCCGGTTTGGACGAAGTCTTCGACGCACTTCTTCAGCTCGGGCTCGTTGTCCTTGAGCTTCGGGTCCTTGTTGATGCGGTCGAGCATGGGCTGGTAGCTGGTGTGGGCGAAGGCCTGCAGCGCCGCTTCGAAGGCCACGATTTTCTTCAGCTCCACCTTGTCCATGTAGCCGTTGTTGACGGCGTAGATGGAGAGCGCCATCTCGGCCACCGACATCGGGGCGTACTGTTTCTGCTTCATCACCTCGGTGGTTCGCTGGCCGCGCTCGAGCTGGCGGCGGGTGGCCTCGTCGAGGTCGGAGGCGAACTGTGAGAACGCGGCGAGCTCGCGGTATTGCGCGAGGGCGAGGCGGATGCCGCCGCCCAGCTTCTTGATGATGTCGGTCTGGGCGGCGCCGCCGACGCGCGAGACCGAGATGCCGGCGTTCATCGCGGGACGGATGCCGGCGTTGAAGAGGTCGGTCTCCAGGAAGATCTGGCCGTCGGTGATGGAGATGACGTTGGTCGGGACGAACGCCGTGACGTCGCCTGCCTGCGTCTCGATGATCGGCAGGCCGGTGAGCGAGCCGGTCTTGCCCTTCACTGCGCCCTTGCTGGTCTGCTCGACGTACTCCTCGTTGACCCGTGCGCTGCGCTCGAGCAGGCGGGAGTGCAGGTAGAACACGTCGCCGGGGAAGGCCTCGCGGCCCGGCGGGCGCCGCAGCAGCAGCGAGATCTGCCGGTAGGCGACTGCCTGCTTCGACAGGTCGTCGTAGACGATGAGGGCATCTTCGCCGTTGTCCATGAAGAACTCGCCCATCGTGCAGCCCGAGTAGGCGGAGATGTATTGCATCGCGGCCGGGGTCGAGGCCGAAGCCGCGACGATGATGGTGTGCTTGAGGGCATCGTGCTCCTCGAGCTTGCGCACGACGCCGGCGATGGTCGACTGCTTCTGCCCGATCGCGACGTAGACGCACTTCACCCCGGAGGACTTCTGGTTGATGATGGTGTCGACCGCGAGCGCGGTCTTGCCGGTCTGCCGGTCGCCGATGATGAGCTCGCGCTGGCCGCGGCCGATCGGCACCATGGAGTCGATCGCCTTGTAGCCGGTCTGCACCGGCTGGCTCACCGACTTGCGGTAGATGACGCCCGGCGCCACGCGCTCGATGGGCGAGGTCCGCGCGGCGTCGATCGGGCCCTTGCCGTCGATCGGCCGGCCGAGCGCATCGACCACGCGGCCGAGGAGCTCGCGGCCCACCGGCACCTCGAGAATGCGGCCCGTGGTCTTGACCTGGTCGCCTTCGCGCAGATGCTTGTAGTCGCCGAGCACGACCGCGCCGACGGAGTCCTGCTCCAGGTTCAGCGCCAGACCGAAGGTGTTGGCCGGGAACTCCAGCATCTCACCGTAGCGCACGTCGGCGAGGCCGTGGATGCGCGTGATGCCGTCGGTGACCGACACGATGGTGCCGACGTTGCGCGCCTCCGTGACGGACTTGAAGCCCTCGATCCGCTGCTTGATGAGGTCGCTGATTTCGCTTGCCTTGATGGCCATGAGAGTGTTTCCCCGGAAAAAGCTTTAAGCGGTGAGCTCGTACGCGATGCGCTCGAGCCGCCCGCGGAGCGAGCCGTCGATGACCAGATCACCGGCGCGCAGTACGGCGCCGCCGATGAGCGCCGGATCCGTAGCACATTGCAGGCGCACGGAGCGCCCCAGCCGCCGCTCGAGGGCGGAGGCGAGCTTGCCGCGCTGGGAGTCGTCGAGCGGGGCGGCGGAGGTTACCGTCACGTCGACCACACCCTCGGCCTCGCTCTTGAGATCATCGAAGAGAGCGGAGATCTCCGGCAGCAGCGGCAGACGCCGATTGTCGGCGAGCGTGCGCACGAAGTTGCGGCCCTCCTCATCGAGCTGGGGACCCGCGATCTCGATGACGAGTGCGGCCAGCTCCTCGGGCGTGACCCGCGGATTGCCGAGCAGCGCCTCGACTCTCGAATCGCTGATGACCGCAGCGGCGGTGTGCAGCGCGTCCGACCAGGGGCCGAGCCGCCCGAGGTCGCGCGCCTCCTCGAAAGCCGCCTTCGCGTACGGCCGGGCAATGGTGCTCTTATCCGCCATCCGTCATCGCTCCGTCAGATCTGCGCCGCGAGCTCGTTGATGAGATCCTGGTGCGCGCTCGCATCGATCTCCCGCTCGAGGAGCTTCGACGCCGCCGCGACGACGATCCCGCCGACCTCGCGCCGCAGGCTCTCGCGCGCGCGCGCGGCCTCGAGGCCGATCTGCTGCTGCGCCGACGCCACGAGGCGCTGACCTTCCTGGCTGGCGCCGGCCCGGGCCTGCTCCATGATGTCGTTCGCGCGGTGCTGCGCCTGGTCGATGATCTGCCCGGCGCGCTCGCGCGCCTCGCGCAGGATCGCCTCGGCGCCCGCACGCGCCTGCTGCAGCTCCTGCTCGCCGCGGTCGGCGGCGGCGAGGCCCTGCGCGATCTTCTTCTGCCGCTCCTCCACCGCGCGCATGAGCGGCGGCCAAGCGAAGCTCATCGTGGCCCACACGAGCAAGGCGAAGACGATCATCTGGATGATGAGCGTCAGGTTGATGTTCACTCTGGTCTCCCGTTGCGAGTGCGAAACGCGTCGGACGAACCCGCCGCGCCGTGCGCCTCAGGCCGGCCTGGATGCGCCGATCAGTGCGCGACCGCGTGCAGAGCCGTGAGGAAGGGATTCGCGAACATGAAAAAGAGCGCAAACCCGATACCGATCATCGACACCGCATCCAGCAAGCCCGCGACGATGAACATTCTGACGAGGAGCGCAGGTGCGAGCTCCGGCTGGCGCGCCATGCCTTCGAGGAAGCGTCCCCCGAGGATGCCGAAACCGATGGCCGTGCCGAGCGCCCCCATCCCGAAGATGAGTCCTACGGCGATGGCGGTCATGGCCTGAACTTGTGCGATACCTTCCACTTTATGAGCCTCCGGATGAAACGTAACTCTCGACGATTTCTGGTTCTGCCCGATCGATGACTAATGATGCTCGTACGCCTGCGAGAGATAGACGACGGTCAGCATCATGAAGATGAACGCCTGCAGCGCCCCGATGATGAGGTCGAATCCCGTCCAGGCGAGCCCCAGGATAAACTGCCCGATGATCAGGGCCCACCCAACAGCGCTCGTCAACGCGTGATAACCGCTCGTCAGCGTGAGCAGCGCGATGAGAACAAACACCATCTCACCGGCGTAGAGGTTGCCATAAAGGCGCAGCGCAAGGGATATGGGCCGGGCGAAGAACATCACCGACTCGAGCAGGAGATTGATCGGCACGAAGAGCGCCTGCACCAGCACGTTCTTACTGGCGAACGGGTGCAGCGTGAACTCGGCGATGAAACCACCCAGCCCCTTCATGCGGATGCTGTAGAAGATGATGAGCGCGAACACGGTGAGCGAGAGGCCGAACACGATGTTGAGGTCCGTACTCGGCACGTCCTTGAGATGGGCCAAGCCTAGCCCGCTCGCCGCACCCGGCAGCAGGTCCACCGGCAACAGGTCCATGAAATTGAACAGAAACACCCAGCAGAAGATGGTCAGCGCGAGCGGCGCTATCAGCCTGCTGGTTCCCTGGAAGGTATCCCTTACCTGCTGGTTCACTTGCTCCAGGAGCATTTCGATGGTGCACTGGAACTTGCCCGGTACGCCGGTCACGCAGCGTCGCGCAGCGACGAAGAATACCCCGAAAAAGAGCAGTGCGAGCGCGATGGAGAAGAACACGCTGTCGAAGTTCACCACCGAGAAATCGATCAGCCCCACCGGCTGCTTGTTGGTGAGGAAGGTGATGTGGTGAACGATGTACTCCGTGAGGTTCGGAGTCTCGGCGGCGAGGAGCGGCGGCAGCTGCATGATGATGATGTTTCCTCGAGAGCCGATCGTCAGGAGCCCGCCCGGGGCGCGGCACGATGCGCGGACGACAGCGACGGCAGCGCCATGCGCGCCAGCACGATCCAGTAGACGACGAACGTCGCCAGGTAGGCGGCGAACATCGGCAGCGGCGCGGCGTCGGTCAGCCTCAGCACCAGGACGAACGACACGATCGCGAGCGCCACCTTCACGATCTCGCCGGCGTAGAACGCACCGAGGATACGGGCGGCGCTGGGGGCGGACTGGCGGCGAAACGCCATGAGCGCCATGCCGAGGCTCGCCAGCGTGCCGATGGCGCCCCCGAACGCGGCGGACTCGCCGACATGGCGGCCGGCGAGCGCCCAACCCACGATTGCCGCGATCACCGTCACCGCCGCCTGGCCACGCACGACCCCGAACGCCGTCCGCTTCGCAGCGAGATACGGCGATCGATCAGGAACGTCCGGCAGATCAGGCGGGATCGCCACGAGAACTACGACCTCAAAAGACTGTTGACGACACGCCCGCACCCCTGCCCTCACGCTCGAGCGTGTCACTCAGTCACGTGGGGTTCGATCGGGGGGCCCATCGAGCCCCGGAATACCGCAGCGCCGGCTGCAATTTTTGCCTTGTCCGACAGGCACTTACGTCCGGCCGGAGGGCAAAGTCGCGGAATTATAGTGATCCGGCTGACAAAAGGCCATACGCCCCCGGCAGCCCCTCGCCGAGGCCGCCAAATGTTCGGGAATGGCGCACCGGCGCGCCGGGATGGCTCGCGCCGCCGCTAACTGATGTGGGCCAGAATTCCGTCCAGCTCGTCCAGGCTGTTGTAGCTCACGACGAGCTTTCCCTTGCCGCCCTGCGAGTGTTGAATCAGCACCTTGGCCCCGAGCTTCTCGGCGAGCTCCTGCTCCAGCCGGCGTACGTCCGGATCGCCTCCGTTGCCGCTCGCCTCCGCCGCCCCTCCGGCCTCCCGGCCCCGCTGCTGCATGCGCCGCACCAGCGCCTCGGTATCGCGCACCGAGAGGCTCTTCTTCGCCACGATCGCCGCCACTTCCACCTGCTGCCGCCGCGCCGGGAGCGCGAGCAGCGCACGGGCATGGCCCATCTCCAGCTCGCGCCGCTCGAGCAGCGCGCCGACTTCCGGAGCGAGCTCGAGCAGGCGCAGCAGATTGCTGACGGCCGCGCGGGAGCGGCCCACGGCCTCGGCCGCCTGCGCATGGGTGAGCTCGAACTCGGTGATCAGCCGCTCGAGCGCGCGCGCCTCCTCCAGCGGGTTCAGGCTCTCGCGCTGGATGTTCTCGATCAGCGCGACGGCGATCGCCGCCTCGTCGGGAATGCGGCGGATGACCGCGGGAATCCCGGCCAGGCCGGCAATCTGGGCGGCACGCCAGCGGCGCTCGCCGGCGATGATCTCGTAGCGCTGCGATCCTCCGGCGGCGGCGATGGGGCGCACGACGATGGGCTGAACCACGCCCTGCGCCTTGATGGAGGCGGCCAGCTCCTCCAGGGTCTCCGGCCGCATGTCCACCCGCGGCTGATAGCGCCCGCGCTGCAGGACATCGAGCGGCAGCCGCGCCAACTCCTCGTCTGCCGGCGCCGCGGCAGCGGCTTGCGGCTCGCCGGCGGGCGCCACGGTGCGCGGCGGACTCATCTGACCGAGAAGATCCGCCAGCCCCCGGCCGAGGGTCGGCTTCTTCTGAATCATGATGCGCCGCCTCCGGACGCGGCGGAGCCCGCACCGTCCGCCGCCGCGACGGGCTGCAGCCCGGGCTGGCGCGCCTCTTCCTCACGCCGGATCATCTCGCCCGCGAGCGCCAGGTACGACAGCGCGCCGCGCGATTCCTTGTCGTGAAACAACACCGGCCGCCCGAACGAGGGCGCCTCGGCGAGGCGGATGTTGCGCGGAATGACGGTGCGGAAGACTTTGTCGCCGAAATGCATGAGGAGCTGCGCGCTGACCTCGTTCGCGAGGTTGTTTCGCGGGTCGAACATGGTGCGCAGGATACCCTCGATCTCGAGCGCCGGGTTGGCGGCGACCCGGATCTGCTCGACCGTGCCCAGCAGGGCCGACAGGCCTTCGAGCGCGTAATACTCGCACTGCATGGGGATGAGCACGCTGTCGGCTGCGACGAGCGCGTTCACGGTGAGCATGTTGAGCGCCGGCGGGCAGTCGATCAGGATCACGTCGTAGGCAGCGCGCACCGGCTCGAGCGCGCGGCGCAGGCGCGTCTCGCGGCCGATCGTCTGGGTGAGGAGCCGCACCTCCGCGGATGTCAGGTCCTGGTTCGCGGGCAGGAGCGCATAGCCGCCGTGCTCGACTGCGCAGACCGCGGCGGCCAGCTGCGCCTCGCCGAGCAGCACCTCCAGCGTGCCCCGCTCGAGCTGCGCCTTGTCGACGCCGCTGCCCATGGTGGCGTTCCCCTGCGGATCGAGGTCCATCAGCAGGACTCGGCGCCGGGTGGCCGCGAGGGACGCGGCCAGATTGACCGCGGTGGTGGTCTTACCGACGCCGCCTTTCTGATTGGCGACCGCGATGACGCGCTTCATGCGCCTGAGTGTACATTGTCCATCGGCCGCAACGGCCTGCGCCTCTTCTCACCGGCTCAGGCGACCATCCGTCGGCGGCCCTGCGCCAGGCGCGCGCGGGCCATCTCATCCGCAACGGCGCTCGTGGCCCGGCCCTCGCGGCGGGCACGCTCGAAGATCTCCGTGAGCCGCGCGGGAATGCGGTCGATCTCCGCCTTCACCTGGGCCCAGCCGGCATCGCCCCGGTACTCGTGCGCGACACTGATGATGCCGCCGGCGTTGATCACATAATCGGGAGCGTAGAGGATCCCTGCCCGCACCAGCGCCTCCCCGTCCTCGTCGCGGGCGAGCTGATTGTTCGCAGCGCCTGCGATCACCCGCGCACGCACCGTCGGAATGGAGCGCGAGTCGAGGATCGCGCCCAAGGCACAGGGGGCAAGGACGTCCACGTCCTGCGCGAGAATGGACGCCGCGGGGACCTCCACCGCGCCGATCTCCTGGCAGACCCGCTGAGCGGCGCCGGGACGCGAGTCCGCCACGATGAGCGAGGCGCCCTCGGCCCGGAGCAGCCGGCAAAGCGGGAAGCCGACGCCCCCGAGTCCCTGGACGGCGACCTTCAGCCCCTCGAGGCTCGCGCGGCCCAGCCGGAACCGCACGGCAGCCTTCAGACCCAGAAAGACACCGAGCGCCGTCTTCGGACCCGGGTCGCCGGCGACGGACGGGGCCGCATCCGCGGCGCGCGCCGAATCGCGGGGAAGTCCGCTCACGAAGCGCGTCGCGCGGGCGACCTGCTCCATGTCCGTGGTCGTCGTGCCCACGTCCTCGGCGGTGATGTAGCGGCCGCCGAGAGAATCGACGAGCCGGCCGAACGCCTCCATCCGCTGCGAGGTCTTTTCCCGCGCATCGCCGACGATCACGGCCTTGCCGCCCCCGAAGGGCAGATCCGCCATGGCGTTCTTGTAGCTCATCCCGCGCGAAAGTCGCAGCGCGTCGGAAACGGCGTCCGAGAGAGCCGCATAGGGCCACATGCGACAGCCGCCCGCCGCGGGACCCAGGACGGTGGAATGGATGGCGATGATGGCGCGCAGCCCCGACGCGGCGTCGTAGCCGAACATCACCTGCTCGTGGGCATCGAAATCGGGCATCTGGAAAAGATCCATCGCGTGACTCCACCACCTCCGGGAAGCCGTTCACCATACGCGCCGCACGCTGCACGGCGCGTCACAAAGGTTGCCCTTTGGCGCGCTGCGGTGAATCATTCATTGCACCACAGGCTTTTAGAGCGAATTGGACAATGCAGGCAGAGCTCGACCGAGGCGATGCGCGGATCCTCGATCTGATCCAGGAGCACGGCGATCTCTCCGCCGCGGAGATCGCGGAGCGGCTCGGCATGACGGCCTCGACCTGCTGGCGGCGAGTCAGCCGCCTCCAGGAGCTGGGTGTCGTTCGCAAGCGGGTGGCGCTGCTCGATCGGGAGAAGGTGGGGCTCAACGTGCTCGTGTTCTCGCAGGTGAAGCTGACCGGCCACGGACGCGACGCGCTGCTGAAGTTCGAGCAGGCGGTGCGGCAGCATCCGGAGATCCTCGAGTGCTACACGCTGATGGGGGAGACCGATTTCCTGCTGCGCATCGTCTGCCGCGACATCAAGGCGTACGAGGCGTTCTTTCTCGACCACCTGTCGCGCTTCCCGGGCGTGCAGTCGGTGCACTCCTTCATCGCGCTGTCGGTCATCAAAGAGACGACGGCGCTGCCGATCGCGGGCAAAACCTAATGCGACAGGCCCGGGACGAGCACGATGAGGCAGCGCGCCTCCGCCAGGCCGGGCACGGCGAGGGTATGCGAGTCCGCCACCCGCCAATGCGGCGGCAGGGCATCGAGCTCGGCCTGCGGCCACTTGCCCTTCATGGCGAGCACCCGCGTATCGCTGCCGCAGAGGGGTGCGACGGTCTCGAGCAGCTCCGGCAGCGGGGCGAACGCGCGCGCCAGAACGGTGTCGAACGGCCGTTCGGGACGCAGCGCTTCCACGCGCGCCTGCAGCGGCTCCACGTTCATGAGCCCGAGGGTGCGCACGGCGTGCGCGACGAACCGGATCTTCTTGCCGTTCGAGTCGATGAGGGTGAAGCGCCGCTCCGGGTTCACCAGCGCGAGCGGCAGGCCGGGGAATCCCGCGCCGGTGCCGGCATCGGCGATGGCGGCGCCGTGCAGATAGCGATGCACGGCCAGGCTGTCGAGCAGGTGGTGGCTGACCATGCTCTCGAGGTCGGTGAGGCCGGTGAGGTTGAATCGCTGGTTCCAACGCGACAGCTCCTCGAGGAGCTGCCGGAGCCTCGCGGCATCATGCTCCGCCAGCGCCACGCCCAGAGCGGCGGCATCGTGTACGAGACGCTGCAGCATGCCGAAATGATATTCCCTTCGCGATGCGACTGCTCCTCGTAGAAGACGACGCCATGATCGGCGAGGCGATCCGCGCGGGCCTCAAGCGCGAGGGCTTCACCGTGGACTGGGTGTACGACGGCGAGTCCGCGAGCCAGGTACTGCGGACGGAGGACTTCGATCTCCTGCTGCTGGACCTCGGCCTGCCGCGCAAGGGCGGCCTGCAGGTGCTGACGGACGCCCGCGCGCGCGGCCAGGAGCTTCCGGTTCTCATCATCACCGCGCGCGATGCGGTGTCCGACCGCGTGCAGGGCCTGGATGCCGGCGCGGACGACTATCTGGTGAAGCCGTTCGATCTGGACGAGCTCGCGGCCCGCATCCGGGCGCTGTTGCGGCGCAAATCGGGCCGGACCGAGCCGGCCGTCGACCACCTGGGCGTCGTCCTCGACGCCGCGACGCACGCGGTGACGCGGGACGGGCGGGAGATCGCGCTCTCGCCGAAGGAGTTCGC
>JASHVV010000081.1 GCA_030044385.1 Gammaproteobacteria bacterium | reverse complement strand
TTGGATTTATCGTCCGCAACAGCGCATCGCCCGCCGAACATTGACGCAGGGCGGCTCAAGCAAAGGCAGACCGATGGCGACATCACTCTATGATCTCAGCGTGCCGACCTTCCTGCAGACCGTGAAGGCCGTCCGGGGCTTCCTCGAGCGCGCGGCCGGGCACTGCGCGGAGACAGGCGCGGACCCGGACGATTTCGTGCATGCCCGGCTCTTTGACGATATGGCGCCCTTCCATTTCCAGATCGAAGCCGCGTGGCATCATTGCGTCTGGGGGCTGGAGGCCGTGAAGACCGGCGTGTTCGCCCCGCCCGCGCTGGTCGGACCGGTTCCTTTCGCCGACCTGCAGGCCATGATGGCCAGGGCGGCAGTGGCGCTAGAGGCGTTCAGCCCGGACGAGGTCAACAGCTGGGCGGGCAAGGACCTCGATCTCCAGATCGGACCGCGGCGGCTGGCTTTCACGTCGGAAACCCTCATTCTTTCGTTTTCGCTGCCCAACTTCTATTTCCACGCCGTCACCGCATACGACATCCTGCGCGCGCAGGGTGTGCCGCTCGGGAAGCGCGACTACGAAGGCCGATTGCGCACCCGGGTTGCCTAGACCGGTACTGCACCGCGTGGGTTATAATGGATCCGCGACACAACGACAGGAGTTGTCATGCTGACGCTTTTTCATGCTCCGAAATCCCGCTCCGGCACCATCGTCTGGGTGCTCGAGGAACTGGGCGTTCCCTACGAGACGAGGATCGTCGACATCCGTCGGGGCGATGGCAGCGGCACGCGGGATCCCGCGAATCCCCATCCGCACGGCAAGGTGCCCTGCCTGCAACACGACGGGCAGCGCATCTTCGAGATCGCCGCCATCACCCTCTATCTGACGGACCTGTTTCCGGAGGCGAAGCTCGGCCCGCGGGTGGGCGATCCGAAGCGCGGCGAGTATCTCTCCTGGCTCGCCTACCGGCCCGGCGTGCTCGAGCCCGCGATGATGATGCGGCGGCTCAACGTCAAGCACATACCGGGCACGATGGGCTGGGCCGAGGCGGGTGAAGTGGAGGAAGCGCTGAGCTCAGCGCTCGCCGGGCGGCAATACCTCCTCGGCGACGAATTCTCCGCCGCCGACATCTCGGTCGGCGGCACGATCAACTTCATGATGATGTTCAAGCTGATGCCTGAGACGCCCGTCTTCAAGGACTACACCGCGAGGATCACCAGCCGCCCCGCCTTCAGGCGGATGATGGAGAAAGAGAGCGCGCGGTAGGCCGCGCGCGCGGTCCGTCCTCAAGGGCACGACTGGGTCGTGTCCATCGTCTCGATCATCGGCCGCGGATCGGGTGCGGTCGGGATGAATTCGACCCGCTGGAGGGTGAGATTCCTGACGTGGCGCGTCCATAGCCCGTACGCCGGCGCCAGTGGGCCGATCATCGCCGCGTCCGGATAGACGCCCTGAAAATCCGCTACAGCGTGCTCGTCGGGCGCGGGCGAGCGCGCGGCATCCACTTCCAGCCGCAGATCCCGGATCACGACATCCTCGATGGGACGGTCCGGCAGGCCGACGAAGTAGGAGCCCCGCGGCCCGTTGTCATCGCCGCTGATCCGGTCGAAAACGATCCGCCGCAGCCTGCCGGGACCCGGGCGGGGCTCGCCCGGCGGCGCCCGGCCCCGGTCGGCGAGCATCAGAAAGAGCGGGCTCTGCGCGCGCACGATCCTGACACGGGTGGCGAGGAGGTCCTCGACCACTTTGCCGTCGACCGACTCCCAGGAGATGCCCGAGGCGGCTCGCTGCCGCCTGAAGGCGCGCATGCCGGGCGCGGGACCGCCCAGCTCGAGATCGCGCGCCAGCACGCGGCGGCAGGGCGCCTCGGAATCGGTGCCGAATTTGAGCGCATTGCTGGTGCTGTGGATGCGGCAGTGCTCGACCAGCACGTGCTCCGTGGGCTGCTGCGACGAGCCCTTGAAGCAGATGCCGTCATCCTCGGAGTTGATGAAGCAATTCCTGACGATGACGCGCCTGCAGCCGTCGATGTCCATGCCGTCATTGTTGTAGTTGGCCTGATTCTCCACGTGGAGGCGCTCGATGAGAAGATCCTCGCAATGGAGGTAGTTCTGCATCCAGCCCGCGGAGTCCTTCAGGCGCAGGCCGTGAACGTGCACGCCCCGGCAATCGAGCGCGCGGATCAGGAACGGCCGTCCGGGCAGGGCGGTGGCGGTCTCGTTGCCGGGAAAATTCCGCGGCGAGCCGCGCCCGTCGATCACCCCCTCGCCGCCCAAGCCGATGTTGCGGCATCCCTGGGCGAAGATGAGCGACTGCGTCACGCCCGTGACGACATCCATCATCGTGCGTCGCGCCGCGACTCGCGGCGGATAGTCGGCGAGGCGCAGGCTGCCGAGCAGCCGCGCTTCCCGGGCCACCTCCAGCCGCGTGTTGCTGCGCAGATCGAGCGTTCCGCTCACGTAGTCGCCCCGCGAGAGGCGCACCGTGCCGCCGCCCCGCTGCGCCACCGCATCGATCGCCGCCTGGATCGCGCGGGTCGAGAGCGCATCCCCC
>JASHVV010000080.1 GCA_030044385.1 Gammaproteobacteria bacterium | reverse complement strand
CCATGACCATGATCGGGGCATCGCTGCTGTGGTTCGGATGGTTCGGGTTCAACGCGGGCTCCGCGCTGGAGGCCAACGGCTCCGCCGGGCTCGCCTTCATGAACACCTACCTCGCCACCGCCTGCGCGGTGCTCGCCTGGATGGGCACGGAGTGGCTCATCAAGGGTAAGCCGTCGATGCTGGGCGCCGCCTCGGGCGCGGTGGCGGGCCTCGTCGCCATCACGCCGGCGGCCGGCAACGTGGGCATCCCCGGCGCGTTCGTGATCGGCCTCTGCGTCGGCCCGCTGTGCTTCTGGGGCGTCACCGGCCTCAAGAAGATGATCCACACCGACGATGCGCTGGATGTGTTCGGCGTACACGCGCTCGGCGGCATCTTCGGCGCGCTGACCACCGGCATCTTCAACGATCCGGCGCTCGGTGGGCCGGGCGGCAGCGCCTACCCCGGCCTCTGGGCCCAGCTCCTGATCCAGGCCAAGGCAGTCGGCGTGGTGATCCTGTGGACCGCCATCGTGGCCGCCATCGGCTTCTACCTGGTCAAGCTCACCATCGGCCTGCGGGTCAGCGAGGACGAGGAGCGCGAGGGCCTGGACATCACCGTCCACGGCGAGCGCGCCTACGACATGTAACCCCACAGGGGTGCGGGAATCCGCAGCCCCGGGCTGCCGAGCCGGCCCGGGGCTTGCGGTTGTGTGACCGAGTTCAAAGGTCCGGGCGCGGGCCAGGGTGGAGAATGGTGGCGGTCCGGGGAGTAAGGTCATGCCACGATTCACCGCCATCCTGCTGGCCGCTTCGATTGCCACCCTGCTGGTAGGAGTGGGAATTGCACGCGCGGATCAGCACGTCGTCTACGAGTGGAAGGATGCAAAGGGTCAGGTGCATTACACCGACCAGTGGGTCCCCGGCGCCAAGCTCATCAGGGTCCAGACCGCCCCCGCGGCGAGCGACTCGGCCGCGCAGGGCATCCGGAACGAGAGCAGTGCCGCCTCGCAGGAGGTCACGGATCAGGACGCCGCGGCGGCGGTACGGGCGGACGAGGCCAAGGCCAGCGCCGCGCGCTGCGCGCAGGACAAGACCCAGTACCAGCACCTGATTCAGTCGCGCCGCATCTTCACGGTCGACAAGAACGGCAACCGCCAATACATGTCCGACGCCCAGGCCGACGCCGTCCGGCTCCAGGCCCGCGAGGCCATGGACGCCGATTGCGGTTCCGGCGGCTAGCGATCCGTTCCGTACGAGGCCCCTTCGCACTATAGTGGCGCGATGACAGCGTCACTGCCAAAGCCATGAGCACGGGATTCGTGGGCCTGGGCGCGATGGGCGCCCACATGGCCCGCAATCTGCATCGCGCGGGTCTCCTGACCGCGGTATGGAACCGTACCCCCGAGAAGGCGCGCGCGCTGGCCGCGGAGCTCGGCGTCGAGGCGCCGGATACTCCCGCGGAGCTGGCAGCCGGCGTCGACGCCGTTGTCATCTGCGTCTCGGCCGATAATGATGTGCTGGAGGTCGTCCGCGCTCTCGCTCCGGGATTGGCTGCCGGCAGCCTCGTGATCGACTGCTCCACCGTCGCTGCCGACACGGCGCGCAAGGCCGCGGAGCTCCTGAGCAAGCAGGGCGTAGAGTTTCTCGACTGCCCGGTGAGCGGGGGCGTGGAGGGAGCACGGGAAGGGACGCTGGCGGTCATGGCCGGCGGCGGCGCTCAGGCCTTCGAGCGCGCGCGGCCGCTGCTCGAGGCCATGGGCCGGACGGTCACGCATCTCGGTCCCTCCGGCAGCGGCCAGGCCGCGAAGGCGACCAATCAGATCATGTGCGCCGGCATCATCGAAGCGGTCTCCGAGGCGATGGCGTTCGCGCGCGCCCAGGGACTGCCCCTCGACAAGCTGATCGACACCCTCGGCAAGGGCGCGGGCTCGAGCTGGTACTTCGTCCACCGCGCGCCCAACATGGCACGCGGCAGCTATCCGGCCGGGTTCCGCGTGCGGCTGCACGCCAAAGACCTGACCATCTGCCGTGACATGGCCGCGCGCTTCGGCGTCGCGCTGCC
This sequence comes from Gammaproteobacteria bacterium, assembly GCA_030044385.1. Taxonomy (GTDB): domain Bacteria; phylum Pseudomonadota; class Gammaproteobacteria; order Steroidobacterales; family Steroidobacteraceae; genus 13-2-20CM-66-19. Next base: position 7,156 of record JASHVV010000080.1, on the reverse strand, counting down.
GGTGGTCGAGCGGATGTTGAGCGAGTACGCCGAGCTCGTCTCCCGCGGCTACGGCGATGAGGATATCTCCGCCACCTTCCGGCTCAAGGCTGAGCTCTTCGAGCCCGCGCGAGGAAACGCTCCATCCGCCTGACCCGAAGCGCGATGCTGCGGCAGGCGCTGCGGGGCGGCGCGGAATCCTTTTACCTGCCCGATTTCTGCGGCTCGGGGGCGGCGCTCGCGATCGTGCTCATCGTCGAGCTGACGGCCATCGTCCTGGCACTGGCGCGTCACCAGGGCGGCGCGATCGACTTCTGGGCGGACCTCGCCCGGACCTCGCTCTTCCTCCTCTGGGTCGGCCTGGTGTGCGCGGCGCTGCTGTGCTGGAGCCGCCGGCGGCTCGAGCGGCTGACGGTGGCCCGCGGCTCGGCGGTCGTCCTGGCGCTGCTGACGGTCGCGATCGCCGCGATCTCGGCCGCGGCCTATCTCATCGGCCGCAGCCATGCGGTGGCCGCGGCGGGCACGGCCGAATTCTTCCCCGCCGCGGTCTGGCCCTTCGTGCTGCGCAACGTGGTCATCGGGTTCGTGATCATCGCCGTCGCGTTGCGGTACTTTTATGTGACGCACCAGTGGCGGCGTAACATCGAGATGCGCGCCGCCGCCCGCGTGCACGCGCTGCAGGCGCGCATCCGGCCGCATTTTCTCTTCAACAGCATGAACACCATCGCCTCGCTCACCCGCTCCGACCCGGCGCTCGCCGAGCAGGCCGTGCAGGATCTGGCCGATCTCTTCCGCGCCTCCCTGAGCGACCAGCGCCAGACCATCACGCTGCAGGAGGAGCTCGAGGTGGCGCGGACCTACCAGCGCATCGAGGAGCTGCGCCTCGGCCCGAGGCTGCGCGTGAGTTGGGACGTCGACCGTCTGCCGCGCGATGCGCGTGTCCCGGGCTTGCTGCTGCAGCCGCTCATCGAGAATGCGATCTATCATGGGATCGAGCCGCGGCCCGCGGGCGGCACCGTCAGCGTCGTGGGCGAGCTCGCCGGCGATCTGATCACCCTCGTCGTCCGCAATCCGGTGGCCGAGCGCCAGACCGAGCGCGAAGGCAACCGCCTGGCCCTCGCCAACATCCGCGAGCGGTTGGCGCTGCTTTACGGCGAGCTCGCCCTGGTGAAGGCGGGCCGCTTCGAGGACGAGTACATCGTGACGCTGCGGTTTCCGCACGTCAGCGCTAAGGAGAAGGCCTGAGCCGATGCTCAAGGTACTGATCGTCGATGACGAGCCTCCCGCGCGCGAGCGGCTGCGGTCCCTGCTCGCGGAGATCGGTGATGCCGAGACCGTCGGCGAGGCGGGCAGCGGCACCGAGGCGTTGAGCCAGGCCGCGACGCTCTCCCCCGATGTGGTGCTGCTCGACGTCCGCATGCCTGGCATGGACGGCATCGAGGCGGCGAGGCACTTGAGCACGCTGGAGGAGCCGCCCGCGGTCATCTTCACGACCGCATACGATCAGTATGCCGTCAACGCGTTCGAGACGCGGGCCGTGGGGTATCTTCTCAAGCCCATCCGCAAGGAGAGGCTGGCCGCCGCCCTCCAGCAGGCCGGCCGCCTCACCCGGCCGCAGCTGCAGCGCCTGGCGGCGGCCGCGCGGGCCGAGCGCCGCACCCACATCGCCGCGCGCAACCGGGAGGGCCTGCGCCTGATCCCGGTCGATGAGGTGCAGTACTTCTTCGCCGAGCAGAAATACACCACCGTGCGCCACCTGCGGGGCGAGGACCTGATCGAGGACTCGCTGCGGGCGCTCGAGGAGGAGCTCGCTCCGGAGTTCGTGCGCATCCACCGCAACGCGTTGGTTGCCGTGCGCCATCTCGATCGCATCGAGCGCAACCCCGACGGCCAGTACTTCGTGCGCCTGCGGGGCTGCGAGGCGCCGCTCGCGGTCAGCCGGCGGATGGCGGGAGAGTTGCGTGAGCGGTTTCGATTATGAGTTATGCTTTGCTCCCGTGACCGGAATCGACTTCACCAAGATGCACGGGCTCGGCAATGATTTCGCCGTGTTCGATGCCCCCGCCGGAACGCCGCTCGACGGCGCGCTCATCCGACGCCTCGCGGACCGCCATACCGGCATCGGGTTCGACCAGGCGCTCGTCCTGGAGCCGCCCAGGCGAGCCGATACCGCCGTGTTCTACCGCATCTTCAACGCCGACGGCGTGGAGGTGGAGCAGTGCGGCAACGGTGCCCGGTGCATCGGCGCGCTGCTCGCGGCCCGCGGACTCGCGACCTCGGGCGCCGTCGTCATGGATAGCCCGGCGGGCCTGATTCGGGCGCGCCTGCTGGAGGGGGGGCTCGTGTCCGTGGACATGGGGCCGGTCCGCTTCGAGCCGCGCTCGCTCCCGTTCGATGCGCCGGCGGAGGCGGAACGCTACCCGCTCGAGGCGGCGGGCGATCGAATCGAGGTCGGCGCGGTGTCGATCGGCAATCCGCACGCCGTCCTGGCCGTGGAGTCGGTCGACGCGGCCCCCGTGGGGCGCCTCGGTCCGGCCATCGAGCGCCACCCGCGCTTCCCCAGGCGCGTGAACGCCGGTTTCATGCAGATCGTCGACCGCTCGCACATCCGCCTCCGGGTCCATGAGCGCGGTGTCGGCGAGACCTTGGCCTGCGGCACTGGCGCCTGCGCGGCGGTGGCGGTGGGGCGGCGATGGGGCCAGCTCGACGCGGAAGTGCACGTCAGCGTGCGCAGCGGCGAGTTGCGCGTAAACTGGAACGGTCCGGGAGAGCATATCTGGCTGACGGGACCCGCTGAGGTATCCTTCGCAGGCCGCGTAGAGGTTTAACGAGCATGACGACACGAGATGCCCGAGGGTTGGCCACCAAGGAGAACGAGGAAGATACGGTCGCCGCGTATCTGCAGCACAATCCCGATTTCTTCGAGCGGCACCAGGCGCTGCTCACGCGCCTGCGCGTGCCGCACTCGCGGGGCGGCTCCACCATCTCGCTGGTGGAGCGGCAGATCGAGGTTCTGCGCGAGCGGCACGCCGCCCTCGAAGGCAAGCTGTCGGAGCTGGTCAGCGTGGCGCGCTCCAACGACGCGATCGCGGACAAGCTCCATGGTTTCACCCGCAAGCTCCTGCGCTCGCGCTCGCGCGCGGAGGCCGTCGCGCGGATCGAGGCCAGCCTGCGCGAGGACTTCGATGCCTTCCACAGCGTGCTCGTGTTGATCGGTGAGTTTCCGGACCTGGCTCCGCAGCGGTTCGTGCGCATCGTCACGCGCGACGATGCTGGGCTGAAATCCTTCGAGACGCTGTTTGCCAGCGGCAAGCCGCGATGCGGCCAGGTGCGCGACTCGCAGCGCGAGTTTCTTTTCGCCCAGGACGCCAACGAGATCGGCTCCGTGGCATTGGTGCCGCTCGTGGCCGACGCCGCCGCTTCCCCGGGCCTGGGCGGCGGGCTCGGCGTGCTGGCGCTCGGCAGCGCCGACCGCGACCGCTTCCATCCCGGGATGAGCACCGAGTTCCTGGCGCGGATGGCGGACCTCATCTGCGATGCGGTGAGCGCTCCTTCCGGCGCGTGAGTTGACTCCGGCTGCCCTCGCCTGGATCGAGCGCTTCCGCCGTTATCTCGCGGAGGAGAGGCGCTGCTCCCCGCACACCGTGGCCGCCTACACCCGGGATCTGCAGGCGCTGGTGGCGCACTGTCAGCGAATGAGCCTCGAGAGCTGGTCCGCCCTCGACAGCGGGCACCTGCGATCCTTCGCCGCGCGGCAGCATGCCGGCGGCCTCTCGCCGCGCAGCATCCAACGGCGGCTGTCGGCGGTGCGCAGCTTCTACGAGTTCCTGCAGCGGGAGGGGCATGCGTTGCGACACCGCGCGCGGGGCGAGCCCGCGCAGGACGAGCGCGTGCAAGACGAGCAGAGCGAAGTCGCACGGATTCGCAGCAATCCCGGGCAGGACGTGCGTGCGCCCAAGGCGGCGCGGCGTCTGCCGCAGACGCTGGACGCGGATCAGATGGCGCGCCTGCTCGAGATTCCGGCGGGCGAGCCCTGCGCCGCCCGCGACCGGGCCATCATGGAATTGCTCTACTCCTCCGGGCTGCGCCTGGCCGAGATCGTCGGGCTCGACCTGGGGTCTCTCGATCTGCGCGACCGCATGGTCCACGTGCTCGGCAAGGGACGGAAGGCGCGCCTGGTGCCCGTGGGTCGCATGGCGCTGCGGGCCCTCGAGCAGTGGCTCACCGAGCGCCCGGGCCGCGCGCCCGCCGGCGAGCAGGCGCTCTTCGTCGGCCGCTCCGGGCGCCGCCTCGGCCGGCGGGCGGTCGAGTTGCGGGTTGCGTACTGGGCGCGCCGCCAGGGCCTCGACATGCACGTCTATCCCCACCTCTTCCGGCACTCCTTCGCGTCGCATCTGCTCGAGTCGGGCGCCGAGCTGCGCGGGGTACAGGAGCTGCTGGGGCACGCCGATATCGCCACGACCCAGATCTACACCCACCTTGACTTCCAGCACCTCGCCCGCATCTACGATGCCGCACATCCCCGCGCGCGGCGGGCCAAGACGCCCGCGAAATAGCGGCAATCCGGCGAGCATCTGATGAACGATTCGCAGCGATTCGACCCACACGGCACAACCATTCTCGGCGTCCGGCGCAACGGCGTCGTGGCGTTGGCGGGCGACGGCCAGGTGACACTCGGCAACACCGTCATGAAGGGCAACGCGCGCAAGGTGCGCAAGGTCTACAACGACAAGGTGATCGCCGGCTTCGCCGGCGGCACGGCGGACGCCTTCACGCTGTTCGAGCGCTTCGAAGGCAAGCTGGAGAAATACGGCAATCTGAAGCGTGCCGCCATCGAGCTCGCGAAGGACTGGCGCTCCGACCGTTACCTGCGGCGCCTCGAGGCGCTGCTGCTCGTCGGCGACCCGGGCAAGCTCCTGGTGATCTCCGGCAACGGCGATGTCATCGAGCCCGATATCGATGCCGCCGCCATCGGCTCCGGCGGCCAGTTCGCGCTCGCCGCCGCGCGCGCGATGCTCGAGACGACCCAGCTCGACGCGCGCAGCATCGCGGAGCGCTCGCTCAACATCGCGGCCGACATCTGCATCTATACCAACCGGAATCTCACCATCGAGGAGCTCGGTTCCTAACGCCATGTCATCACTGACGCCCCGAGAGATCGTCCAGGAACTGGACAAGCACATCATCGGCCAGGACGCCGCCAAGCGCGCGGTGGCCATCGCGCTGCGCAACCGCTGGCGGCGCATGCAGGTGCCGGAGCCGCTGCGCCAGGAGATCACGCCGAAGAACATCCTCATGATCGGGCCCACGGGCGTCGGCAAGACGGAGATCGCGCGCCGCCTGGCGCGGCTCGCCAACGCGCCGTTCGTCAAGGTCGAGGCGACCAAGTTCACCGAGGTGGGTTATGTCGGCCGTGACGTCGACTCCATCGTCAAGGAGCTGGCCGACGTCGCGGTGAAAATGACGCGTGAGCAGGAGATGCAGAAGGTGCGCGAGCACGCCGCCGAGGCGGCGGAGGAGCGGGTGCTCGATGCGCTGCTGCCGAAGCCGCGCATGATGGGTTTCTCCACCGACGAGCCGGCCCAGCCGCGCGACGCGGAGACGCGGCAGAAGTTCCGCCGCATGCTGCGCGCCGGGGAGCTCGACGACCGCGAGGTCGAGATCGAGGTGCGCTCGCTCCCCATGGGTGTCGAGATCATGGCGCCGCCCGGGATGGAGGAGATGCAGCAGCAGCTGCAGTCCATGTTCCAGAACCTGGGCGGCAACCGCACGCGCAGCCGCAAGGTGAAGGTGCGCGAGGCGCAGAAGCTGCTCGTCGAGGAGGAGGCGTCCAAGCTCATCAACGAGGACGAGCTCAAGATCAAAGCGCTCGCGAACGCGGAGCAGAACGGCATCGTCTTCATCGACGAGATCGACAAGGTGACGCGCCGCCAGGAGACGATGGGCGCGGATGTCTCGCGCGAGGGCGTGCAGCGGGATCTCCTGCCGCTGGTGGAGGGCTCGACCGTGGCGACCAAGTACGGCCCGGTCAAGACCGATCACGTGCTCTTCATCGCCTCCGGCGCCTTCAGCCTGTCGAAGCCGTCGGATCTGATCCCGGAGCTGCAGGGGCGGCTGCCGATCCGTGTCGAGCTGGACTCCCTCAAGGTGGGCGACTTCGTGCGCATCCTGACGGAGCCCGACGCCTCGCTGACATCGCAGTATCAGGCGCTGATGGGCACGGAAGGGGTATCCGTGCGGTTCTCGGAGGATGGCGTGCGGCGCATCGCCGAGATCGCCTTCCAGGTGAACGAGCGCACGGAGAACATCGGCGCCCGGCGGCTGCACACGGTGATGGAGCGGCTGCTGGAGTCAGTCTCCTATGAAGCCTCGGAGCAGGGCGGCGCGCAGGTGACGATCGACGCGAAGTACGTCGATGCGCATCTCGGCAACCTCGCCAAGGACGAGGACCTGAGCCGCTACATTCTCTGAGGCCCGGGCTGACGGGCTCTCAGCCCTGTTTGTGATCGTGCTCCCAGGCCGTGAGGAAGTCGATCAGTGAGATCAGCTTGTCGGGGCTGCCCGCCTGCTCGACGCTGCTGCTGAACTTGCCGTCCACCGCGATGAACGGCACCGACTGGACCTGGTAGTCGTTCATCGTCTCCTGCGCCTGCTGCAGCTGCGTGTTGACGAAGAATGAGTTGTAGGCCTGCGCGAAGGCATCCGCCTTGATGCCATTCTGCACCGCCCAGTCCTGCTGCTCCTTGAAGGTGTCCTTGTCGTTGTCGCCGACGAGCCCGGTTTCCGTGTCGCTCTGCATGTCCAGATCGTGGACGTGGGTGAATGTTTTCTCGAACAGGTCCTCGCGGCCCAGCGCCTGAAGCGTGTAGTAGAGCCGCGCGTGCGCCTGCTGCAACGGGCCCCACATGACCGGCACACGGACGAAGTCGACGTAGGCGGGCTTGGTCTTCAGCCATTGACGGAGGTAAGGCTCCAGCGCGTAGCAGTGCGGGCAGGCGAGCCAGAAGACCTCCAGCACCTCGACCTTTCCGGGTGCGACGGTGGTCGGCTGCGCCGGGGCGATCACGGAGTAGCTGACGCCGGACTGCCACTGGCTGCTCGTGGGCAGCGCGGCGCTCGCGGGCAGGGCCGCATCGTGCTCCAGCGAAGGGCTGGTGGTGTCGGTGGACGGGGCGGC
>JASHVV010000079.1 GCA_030044385.1 Gammaproteobacteria bacterium | reverse complement strand
GTGCACTCGAACTACGACATCGACCTCTTCCGGAGCCTCATCCTGGCGGCGGCAGAGCTCGCGCACACGAAGGATCTGGAGTCGAGCTCGCTGCGCGTCATTGCCGATCACATCCGCGCGTGCACGTTCCTGATCGTCGATGGCGTGCTGCCTTCGAACGAGGGACGCGGCTACGTGCTGCGGCGCATCATCCGGCGGGCCGTGCGCCACGGCTACAAGCTCGGCATCGAGGAGCCGTTTTTCTACAAGCTGGTTCCCGTCCTGGAGCGGGAGATGAGCGCCGCCTATCCGGAGCTCTCCCGCGGCCGCGAGCTCGCCGAGCGGGTCCTGAAGCAGGAGGAGGAGCGCTTCGCGGAGACGCTGGCCAACGGCATGGAGTTGCTCGAAGGCGTGATTGCGAAGCTCTCCGACGCCGTCATCCCCGGCGAGACCGTCTTCAAGCTCTACGACACCTATGGCTTCCCCGCGGATCTGACCGCGGACATCGCGCGCGAGCGCGGCCTCACCATCGACCAGGCAGGCTTCGACGCCGCGATGGAGGAGCAGCGGCGCCGCTCCCAGGAGGCGAGCAAGTTCGGAGTCGACGTGCGCGGCGGTGCGACCGTGGATGCGCGCACCGCTTTCAAAGGCTACGAGGGGCTGGACTCGGAAGGCCGGGTGGTCGCGTTGCTCAAGAGCGGCAACCCGGTGGAGGAGCTGCGCCGCGGCGAGAGCGGCGAGGTGGTGCTGGATCGCACTCCCTTCTATGCCGAGGCGGGAGGCCAGGTCGGCGACACCGGCACGCTTGCCGGATCAGGATCCCGCTTCCTCGTACGAGACACCGTCAAGCGTGGCGCTGCGCACTCGCATGTTGGGCAGGTCTCTGAAGGGAACATCCGCGTCGGCGACGCGGTTCGGGCGCAGGTGGATGGCGAGCGTCGTCGCGCCATTGCCCTCAACCACACCGCAACGCACTTGCTTCATGCAGCGCTTCGCAAGACGCTAGGTACCCACGTTCAGCAGAGAGGCTCGCTGGTCGCGCCCGACCGGTTGCGCTTCGACTTCTCGCATTTTCAGCCCATCACGGCCGCGGAGCTGACCACCATCGAGCGGCTGGTCAACGCGCAGATCCGCCGCAACGCGCCGGCGGAGACGCAGCTCATGGGATACGAGAGCGCCGTGGCCGCGGGCGCGATGGCGCTCTTCGGCGAGAAGTATGAGAAGGACGTTCGCGTGCTGCGCATCGGCGATTTTTCCATGGAGCTCTGCGGCGGCACGCACGTGCAGCGGGCAGGGGACATCGGGCTCTTCAAGATCCTCGGCGAGAGCGGTGTTGCCTCGGGTGTGCGCCGCATCGAGGCGATCACGGGCGAAGCGGCGATCGAGCACGTGGAGCAGAGCGACGCGCTGCTCCGGGATCTCGCGCAGCTCGTGCGCGGCTCGCGCGAGGACGTCAGGGATAAGGTGCAGGATAACCTCGAGCGCATCCGACAGATGGAGAAGGAGGTCCGCGCGCTCAAGGATCGCCTGGCCTCCGGTCAAGGCGCCGACCTCGCATCGGGCGCCGTGGACGTCCAGGGAGTGAAGATCGTCGCCACGAAGGTCGACGGTGCCGACGCCGGCGCGCTGCGCGCCGCCGTGGACCGCCTGAAGGACCGCCTGAAGTCGGCCGTGGTGGTGCTGGCCTCGGTCGAGGGCCCCGATAAAGTGGTGCTCGTCGCCGGGGTGACGGCGGACCAGACGGGACGGATCAAGGCGGGTGAGCTCGCCGGCGCCATTGCCGCCAAGGTCGGCGGTCGGGGCGGCGGCCGGCCGGACTTCGCGCAGGCGGGTGGCAATAATCCGGCGGCGCTCGACGCCGCGCTGGCATCGGTGCCGGACCTGGTCAGGGCGCGACTCGGCCCGTAGAGACGGTGTAGAGCCAACATCACCGAGGAGCCAGACCCCTCCAGGGAATAGGAACAGAATCTCGATCCGGACCGTTTGAGCGGTGTGATCGGGATTCGCGTCGCGATGGTGGTTGCAGGGGCGGCCTTTGCCGCGCAACTCGCGTACGCGGCCAATCCGCAGCCCTACGAGGTCGAGTGGTCGTCCTCCGGCGACAAAGCCGTCGACTCCACACTAGACACGCCTCGGCAACGGCACCGCGACGGCGCAGGGGACGACCCCGGAGAATGACCCGGGGAGCAGCATCGGTATCGCCTGGCAGATGCCGTACTGAGCCGGCCCAGGATGGGGTATCATGCCCACCCTTCTTCGCGGGAAGAGCGGCCCGACCCTAAGTGCCTGGGCCGCAAGCATTTTCCCCAGGTCGGAGAGATGGCCGAGTGGTCGAAGGCGCACCCCTGCTAAGGGTGTAAGGGTCAAAAGCCCTTCGAGGGTTCGAATCCCTCTCTCTCCGCCAGATCGTCAGGGGATCAGCTTACGCAGTGTCGGCGTCGAGATTTCGTCAATGTGCCGAAAGGCCGGCGCAATCCTTTCGATCTGATCTGCGGACACGTCATATTGTTCGAAGTGTACTTTCCATTCGCGCAGGATTTGCCAGATTCGCGCAATGCTCTGGGCGGCCGACTCCGTCGATAGCGTAAACATCTCGCGTCCGGCAAAAGCGTTGTCTAAAGTGGCGTTCCTGCCTTCGGGCCCGACGCCCAGATGTAGGCGGCGTTCGTATGCCAGGGTCGCGCGAGGCATAACATCGTAAAGCGGGCTCAGCCGCCATCCCGAAAGGCGGGGGTCCCAGACAAAGCCGTGGTTACGGAGGTGATCGTCATCGTTGCTGACGAAGATATTGAAGATAAGCCGCTCGAATAGTTCGCGGTTATTTTCCCGGATGACATTCGGGTGACAGTACCGTCGGATGGCCTGCGACAAATCGGCATAGGACTTGTCCGGTGAGTCCATGGCGGCGCATGCGACGAACGTTAGACCGCTGACAAACGCCAAACGCTTCTCGATGAGTCCCGTTGCGGGTGCTTGGCTCAGCAGGTCGTCGGCCAATTGAGCGTCGCGACCTGGCTTTGCCCAGTATCGGTCGAATCTCCGAATCAACATGACAGTGCGGGCGCCGATGTTAATCAACTTAACTGGCGGAACCGTGAGACCTGCGGCCGCGGCTAATCGCAGCGTTGCCGTTTCTACGACAGGAACGCTCACCGCATCCTTTTGACTGGGAAACTTGGCGAGCCATAATATCTTTTCGTCGTCACGAACCGTCGCCTTGGGGCGGGCGCCGCCCAAGGGGCTGCCTTGCACGAAGATTTCTTCAAGATGTGAAGGAACAGGCAGGCCTTCGTCGATGCGTTGGGCAGCATCCATCAGATACTGCAACTTGTCCCAAGTGCCATAGCCGGGCGTGGGTTCGGCTTCTCGCGACGGGCGAATGTCGAGCGCCCCCACGCGTTGGCTGCCAGCGTGCAGCAGATAAGTGGATTCCGGGAGACCGTTTGCGGGTGCTTTGAGGCGAGACTCAATCACCCGTCGTCCCCACGCGTCTGGTGCGGCATCGCGAATCCCACCGAAGAATGTAAGATTGTTCGGCGGAAAGAGGGCCTTGCCTCGCACGGCACTCTTGTCGGCAAGACTTAAACTCACCGGGTCCACTTCTATAGCGCCTGGGCGCTCCAGGTAGCGCAATCCGTAGGCGAATGTCGAGGCTAGGAGCTCTGCTCCATCCTCGGTTAGAGTGAGTTGTCCACAGGGCACCCACTCGGCATCGAGGTAAGCAAAGACAAACAGCTTTTCCTCCTTTGCGGCCATTGCTAGAAGTCGATTTCGTCCAGTTCGCGCTTCGAGAGTTGCCTGGCGCGCTGACGCTGTTCTCGAGCGCTGAGCGCGGCAAGTGCGGGATCAGTTTCAGACAGCAATTCGAGCAGTGTCTTGCCCGGCACGATGGCATCGAGGTAGCGCAGGATTTGGCCAATCGCAATTCCAGGATCGCCTTTCTCCAGACGGTATGCCGTGTTTCGGGAGAGGCCGGCTCGCAGTGCCGCTTGGTCCTGCTTTGTGGCTCGGGCAATGCGCAAGCGCGCGAGGGCCGCCCCGAGCTTCTTAGCCTCAGAAGCCAGGCCTGGGGTCAAGGCCGCAGATTGGGTGATCTTCATGCTCGTTTAATCAATACTTATGAGATTAGCGCTCGTTTAATCGATCATATATTCTTGTGGAAAGCACTGGCTAAGTCAAGCTCTTTGCATCTTAAATCGATCACTATACCGATAATGATTGATTACTCGATACGTTAGCGGGTAGCGTAGCTTTGGGCAGGCGAATACCGGTGAACCTCCCGCCGGGTGAGATTAACCTTCGAAGCTAACGGATTCGACCAGGAGCTTTCCGGCGCGGAAATCTTGGTCGATCATCGGCGCCTAACCCGCACCGAACGAGGCGAGACACCATAGACCGGCTTGGTAGGGCGGCTCCGGATTGGTGCCGATCGGCAAGCAGTCCTCCGACTATGCAATCTGACGACTTCACGCGAGCGCGTGCGCCAGAGGCACTATTCCCACGAAGGGACGGGCTATTGGGTGAGCACCGAGTAGGATCACATGTCCGCGCTCGCGGAGCATCACGCGTGTCAGATACACAATTAAATATTGCCCAATATGGCCGTGCGATGGAGACTATCAAGTGGAGAATCGAAGCCACCCGCGTGGCTATTGGCGCGGCCAAGAAGGGAATCCGAATTTTTGAGGTCCCGATACTAGCCGAGATCTGTGTACTTCAATTAAGGCATTGCTGCGAACTGCTGGCAATCGGATGCATAGCCATTCATAGAGATATTCCGCAAACAAAACGTCTTCACAAGATGTGGAACGCCTACGAGATCATGGCCCTTTTCGGAAAGGTTAAGCCGCAATTCTTTCCGCGCCCTATTAAGAGTGAGCGCGTCGGTGAAAACAGGTGGGTTCAACATCCAGTGACGGGCGCACTGACAAAGAATGAATTAATCAAGCAATATAACTTCTTCGGGGGAATTCTGCACACAGGAACATTTGAAGAATTTACGAACCCGACTAGGAGGGAATACGACTTCAGCGTGATTGAAGGCTTCCACGAGAAGCTGATAAGGCTGCTTGACGACCACGTCTATACGTTGTATGACGGCAAAACCATGGTTCGCGTGCTCATGCACGATGAGAAGAGCGGAGGCGTATCGTGGAACGTGCTGACGACCATGAGGTGATGAGACTTCGAAGACATGCGTCCCCGGCCGGTGTCCTCATTGCGCCGGATTCCTCAGTGGGCTGCTGGTCTCTCATCACTCTGACTGATAGCCGCTCGCCGTGCGCGCTGGAATTGGAGCCGAAGGTGATGGCAAATCTGGTGGCGAATCCAGGAATCTGCGGAGATAGCAGAGGATGAAGATCCCAAGAGTTCCAACAGGTTACTGATTCTTCAGGCCCTTGCATTCGCGTCAACACTTACATCACAAACATACGTGATGTAATGGCATATTGGACTTGACCCGCTTTCGTGGACACCCCAAGGTTCGTTTTGGAGGCGTTCACGATGGCAGACAAATCGGTCCGGTACACCCCGGAGTTCAAGCGACAAATGGTCGAGCTGGTCCGCACCGGGCGTAGCCCGGCGTCGCTGGCGAAGGAGTTCGGCCCCACACCCTGGACGATCTCGCTGTGGATCAAGCAAGACGCCCGCAACGGCGGCAAGGGCGATGGCGGCCTGACGAGCGCGGAGCGCGAGGAACTCACGCGACTGCGGCGTGAGAACCGCAAGCTCAAGGAAGAGCGGGAGATCCTCTCAAAAGCCGCGGCCTGGTTTGCCACCGAAGGGGCGACCTCGAAGCGCTCTTCGGGTTCGTGAAGGCGAATCAGGCCACCCATTCGGTCGGGGTCATGTGCCGCGTGTTGAAGATCTCGAGGAGCGGGTACTACGCTTGGCTGCAGCGACCAATGCGCGCCAGGGCCCGTCAGGACCTGTGGCTCACCGGCAAGATCGAGGCGATCCACCGCCGCTCGCGCGGCGCGTACGGCTCGCCCATGATCCACGCCGAGCTCGCCGACGACCACGGAATCCGGATCGGGCGCAAGCGCGTCGCCCGGCTGATGCGTTCGGCGGGGTTGCGCGGGGTGACGTTGCGTCGCTTCGTGATCACCACCACGCCTGATCCAAAGGCTTCCAGGGCCATCGATCTGGTCGAGCGGCGCTTCCACGCCGAGGGCCCGGATCGACTCTGGGTGGCGGACATCACGTACGTTCCGACCTGGGCGGGATTTCTGTACCTGGCGGTGGTGATGGACGTGTATTCCCGACGGATCTTGGGGTGGGCAATGGAGACACACCTGAGGACCGAGCTGATTCTCTCGGCTCTGGAGATGGCGCTCGTGCAGCGTCGCCCGGCGTCGGTGATTCACCATTCGGACAGGGGCTGTCAGTACACCAGTTACGCCTTCGGCAAGCGCTGTCAGGAAGCTGGCGTCATGCCCTCGATGGGCTCGGTCGGTGATGCGTACGACAACGCCATGGCCGAAAGCTTCTTCGCTACGCTCGAGCGTGAACTGCTGAGCCGTCGCCGGTTCCGATCTCAGGCCGAAGCTAAGATGGCAGTGTTCGAATGGATTGAAGGTTGGTATAACACACATCGGAGACACACTGCGCTCGGCTATCGATCTCCAGTGAAATATGGGCAAGCACATCGTCGCTCCGAGGGGATAGAAAGCAATGCACTACAGACTGGCATCCGAAACCGACCAGAACCTAATCGCAAAGGCGTCTCTATCGGAGCTGAACCACGAGATCCAGCGCTGTTTGCTTGGTTACGAGACGGGCGGCTCATCACAGGGACGCAAGGCCTTCTTCGATCGACTGGTATGGCTGGAAAAGATAAGGGAAGCCAGTCATGGAGTGCCGGCAAAGCGCAGGCGCTTCGGCCGCAAGTGAGCAGAGATCATCAGCTCGGCGAATCAGAGTCTCTCCCGCCCGACGCGGGAGACTCCCCTGCGGTGTAAGATCAAGGAGGTAGACCACAGACGAAGAGTGAAGACGAGAAACTGCCCACGGAGACGGGGCATGTCCATATGCCTCATACGTTGACCGTCCGACGCGCTTTAAGCGTCAAAATTCCGCGCCTTATACTTGCATACACCATTCTAACTAGATGTTCTGAAAAAGCATCGGGATTGCGGGGACGCTCATTCGTCTTTGTGCTATATAACTGTAAGTTGACCGGACGGGAGGGCGGGTGCTCATCTGTGCGGCAGGCGACATCCACGGCGCCATCACTCGCTTCTGTGACGATGTGCTCGCTTTCGGGTTACCCCTCGGGGCGATCTTCGACTGGTTTTGCACGTTGACGACTTCGGAAAGCGCTGGATGAATCCGGTTGACGAGCGTGGCTGCGGTCAGTGCCAAATCGGGGGATTTGGGGCCATCAAGGGGAGCAGAACTCCTGTGGTTTCGGCAGCGCGGTAGGTGCCCTGGGCCTGGCCGGATATTCCGCATCCGCGTACGGCGGGGCGTTTGCCTCAGCTGCGCTCGAGACCCTTGAGATAGGCGCAGAACATGTCGGCCATCGCATCGGCGTAGGCGCCGATCTGCGCCGCTGCTCGCGGGGTCTCCGAGAGTTGCTTCCCCACTGCCCTCATCGTGGTCGCGATGAGATCACCGGCCAAGGCCCGCGTCCGCGTCGATGCGTTGGGGAGCACTTCCTGCATGAAGGCCTGGTGGACCTGGTCGGCTGACGCCCGCGCCGCCTTCGCCTCGGGCGCATCCCGATAGAGCGGCGCGGTGTCGTTGAGCGCGATACGCATCGCGGCTTCCTCGCATTCCGAGCGGACGAAGGCGTGGACCAGGGCGCGCAGCCGCTCGAGCGGGGGCTTTCTCGTATCCTCGAGGATGCCGCGCAGCAGGTGCGTCGTCTGTCGCCATTCGTCGCTTTGCAGCCGGAAGAGGATCGCCGCCTTGTTCGGGAAGTACTGATACACCGATCCGACGCTCACCCCGGCTTTCTCGGCGACCCGCGCCGTGGTGAAGCGCTGGGCACCTTCCGTCGCCAAAACCTGAGTGGCGGCCTCGAGAATCGCCGCGACGAGCGCCGTCGAGCGGGCCTGCTGGGGCTGCTTTCGCGAGGAAATCCGCGGGAATCGACGCTGGGCCATGGTGGAGTTGCGATGCGCGGAGCCAATGCGAATGGCGAATGCGATGAATCAGTCGTATTCTTGAATGCGACGAAGTAATCGCATTGTAGCCGGGCGCCGCGAGGCGCTCAACCGTTGACCGGAGAACTCCATGACCACCCTCACCACCGCCCCGCTCGCGCCGCTGTTGGCGCGACTCTTCAACGAGGCCGACGCGGCGACGAGCCCCGCATTGGCCGAAATCTCCACCGAGGAGCGCATGCGTCTGATGCGCAGCAAGACCGAATACCTCGACTTCTATGGTCGTCTGAAGGACCTGTGGCTCCCTGTTTCGCGCGCGACCGGCGTGCTGCTCTACATGCTGGCGCGCAGCTCCCGCGCGCGCACGATCGTCGAGTTCGGAACCTCATTCGGCATCTCGACCCTGCACCTCGCCGCGGCGCTGCGCGACAACGGCGGCGGGCGGTTGATCACCACGGAGTTCGAGCCCTCCAAGGTGGCGCGGGCGCGGGAGCACCTGCGTGCCGGCGGCCTCATCGACCTGGTGGACCTGCGCGAGGGCGATGCGCTCGAGACGCTGAGCGTCGATCTCCCGGAGACGATCCACCTGGTGCTGCTCGACGGCGCCAAGGCACTCTATCCCGACATCCTGAGTCTACTGGAGAGCCGCTTGAGGCCCGGCGCGCTCATCGTCGCCGACAACGCCGACCACAGCCCCGAGTACCTCGCGCGCGTGCGCTCACCCGAAGCCGGCTACCTGTCGACGCCCTTCGCCGAGGACGTGGAGCTGTCCATGCGGCTCGGTTGAGCGGCCTATGGCCCGATACCGTATGCCCGCGGCGCAGGCGGTTGAGTCGGCCGGGAGCGATCTCGGGGAAACGGCTTGACCGAGTGGTCAGCTCGCCGCTCCCGGCCGTGGCGGCCGGGAGCGGCGGCGATTGGCGAGGGGTCAGTAACGGCGCGAGCCGCCGTGGCGGTTGCCGCCGCCACCGCCGGACCGTTCGCGATCCTGCGCCTCATTCACCTTGAGAGCGCGGCCGTCGAAGTCGAAGCCGTTCAGCGCCTGCATGGCCCGCGAGGCGTCGGCGTTCGACATCTCCACGAAGCCGAAACCGCGTGGGCGGCCCGTCTCGCGATCGGTGATCAAGGAGACCTTCTCGACCGTTCCATGCTTGGAAAACAGGGTGCGCACGGCGTCTTCGGTGGCCGTGAAGGGGAGATTTCCAACGTATAGTTTCGTCACTGCAAAATACCCGTGAATGAGAGACGTATGAAGTGGCAGGGACATCCTGCCTCCCGGTTCGCGGAGCTTTGCGAGGGTGGCAAGCATTGGCCGGAAGGCGCGCCGGGAGGCGGCGCATGGCGCCAAGGCAGACAAGCCGAAAAGGTACGAGCCGCGCCGTAGACTACCGCATTCCGGAGAGGCCCGCCACGCCGCCGGGGCTCTCAACTGTTCGCAGGGGGCTTTGGCGGTGCAGGCTGAGCCGAAGGTCGTTCCGTCGCCCGGTGAGCGCGTGGTAGCATCCAGTCTTGCAACTCCGCGAACGCGCAAAAAGCCACTTGCTCGGCGTTCAGTCCAGACGGCTCTTCCTGCAGGTGGGACTCCCCTGGGGCGCGGCGCTGCTCGTCGGGCTGGTCTCGGTGCTGTACGCCGATTGGAGCACGGACGCTTCCAATGCCTTTCTCCGCATCATCGCCGGCCGGTCATGGCTCGCCTTTGCGATCACGCCTGCCCTCACGGTTCTGGCGCTCTTTCTCACCCGGCGCTGGTTTACGGGCAGCGAGGGTAGCGGGATTCCACAAGTGATTGCCGCGCTCCATGCGCCGCGCACGGAGGAGGAAGACTCGCTGATGCGTCGCCTGTTCGGGCTGCGCGTGATCGTCGGGAAGATAGTCGTCTCGCTGATCGGCCTGTTGGGAGGACTCACCATCGGCCGTGAAGGGCCGACGGTGCACATCGGCGCGGCGATCATGGCGGAAACCCGCCGCTTCTATCCGCATCGCAACCCACAGCTCGAGCGGCGGCTCCTGCTGGCCGGCGCGGCCGCAGGGCTGTCGGCGGCATTCAACACTCCGCTCGCCGGCATCATTTTCGCCATCGAGGAGCTCGCGCGCGACTTCGAGAGCCGCACCAACGGCATCATGATCACGGCCGTCGTGTTCTCCGGACTGACTTCGCTCGCTTTCGCGGGCAACTATCTGTACTTCGGCCAGATCAACGTGCCCGAGAACCTGAGCGGCCTGTTCGTGCTGCCGGTCATCCTCTCGGCGGTGCTCTGCGGTCTCTTCGGCGCGGCGTTCAACCTGGCAGTGCTGCGCTGGCGCCGCTGGATGCCGGACTGGCTGATCGCATTGCGCGCGCGCTGGCCGTTGCTCTATGCGCTGATCATCGGGCTGCTCGTGGCCGCGCTCGGTGTCGCCACGCATGGAGAGACGTGGGGCAGCGGCTACGATCAGGCGCGCCACCTGCTGACGGGCGCGGTGCCGCTCTCCGCAGCTTACGGGCTCACCAAGTGGGGCGCCATGGTGGTGACCTACATGGCCGGCATTCCCGGCGGGCTCTTCTCGCCGACCCTCTCGATCGGCGCGGGGCTGGCGCAGTGGGTGCACGCGGCGTTCACCTGGGCGCCGATGGCGGCGGTGATCGCGCTCTGCATGACGGGATATCTCGCAGCCGTCACGCAATCGCCGATCACGTCCTTCGTCATCGTGATGGAGATGACCAACGGCACCGGCATGGTCATTCCGATGATGGCGACCGCACTCGTTGCCGCGCGCATCTCGGCCTTCTTCACGCCGCCTCTCTACGAGGCCCTGGCGCAGAGCAACTACTTCCACGTGGCCGCGTTGCCCACGGGGAGCTTTCTGCAGAAGAAGCCGGTCCCGCCTCCAGGCGCCTGACTCGGCTCAGCGCCTCCACACCGAGCCGCCGGGATACCGGTAGTGCGCGAGGGTCTCGGGCCGCATCTGCGCGGAAAACCCGGGCTGAACGGGCGCCAGATAGCGGCCGCCGCGCACCCGCGCGGGATCGAGGAAATGCTCGTGCAGGTGATCGACGAACTCGATCGCCCGGTCATCCATCGAGCCGCTGATGGCCACGTAATCGGCCATGGCGAGGTGCTGAACCAGCTCGCACAGTCCGACGCCGCCGGCGTGTGGGAATACGGGCACGCCGAACTTGGCGGCCATGAGCAGGATGGCGAGGTTCTCGTTGACGCCGCCTACCCGGGCGGCGTCGATCTGGATCAGATCGACCGCCCGCGCCTGGAAGAGCTGTTTGAACATCACCCGGTTGTGCGTATGCTCGCCGGTCGATACCGGCATGGGGGCGACCGAGCGGCGGATCGCGGCGTGACCGAGGATATCGTCCGGGCTCGTCGGTTCCTCCGCCCAGGCGATGTTGAAATCGGCAAGCGCCTTCAGCCACGCAATCGCCCCCGGGACATCCCATCTCTGGTTGGCGTCGACCGCGATCGCCACTGCGGGGCCGAGCGCCTCGCGTGCGATCCGGCAGCGGCGCACATCGTCCGCGAGGGTCAGCCCCACCTTGAGTTTGATGGTGCGAAATCCATCGGTGACGGCCTGCCTTGCGAGGCGGATCAACTTCTCATCGGAGTAGCCCAGCCACCCGGGAGAGGTCGTGTAGGCGGGATATCCGAGCTCGAGGAGGGTGCCGATGCGCTCGGCCCTGCCGGGCTCGGCGGCACGCAGGATCGCGAGCGCCTCGCCGGGCGTCAGGGCGTCACTGATATAGCGGAAGTCGACGAGATCGACGATCTGCGCGGGACTCATTTCCGCGATGAGCCGCCAGAGCGGCTTGCCGGCACGGCGGGCAGCCATGTCCCAGGCGGCGTTGATCACGGCGCCGATGGCCATGTGCATCACGCCCTTCTCGGGCCCGAGCCAGCGCAGTTGCGAGTCGGCCGCCAGGTCGCGCGCGAAGCCGCCGAGGTCGTCGAGAACAGCCGCGACGTCGCGGCCGACAATCATCTCGCGCAGGGCGTTGAGGGCGGCCGTCTGTACGTCATTCCCGCGGCCTATCGTGAATGCGAAGCCGTATCCACTGAGGCTGCCCGGTGCGTCAGTACGCAGCTCCACGTAAGCCGCCGAGTAGTCCGGATCGGGATTCATCGCATCCGAGCCGTCGAGCTGCCGCGACGTCGGAAAGCGGATATCGTGGGCTTCGAGACTCGTGATCACCGCCATGGGTCAGTCCTGAGAGTGGGGGCGGACGGAGTCAGCCCGTAGAACCGCGTCGCGTTCCACGCAAATACCGCATCTTCATGCTCTGGTGCGTGACGCCGCACGACCTCGCGCGCCATATCCATCCAGCGACGATACGAGGCGCGCAGGGTCACGACCGGCCAGTCGCTCCCCCAGAGGATGCGCCGCGGGCCAAAGTGCTCGAAGAGCGTCGCGGCCACGAGCTCGAGATCGGCCGCGCCGGCGTTCGGTGGCGCTTCGGTCAGGAGGCCACTGAGCTTGCAGCTTGCCGAGGTCGCGCTTGCCAGCCGCGCGATGTCTCTCTTCCAGTCCGATGCGGCCGCGTGCGCCACGTCAGGCTTGCCGGCGTGATCGAGCACTGCGCGCAGTTGCGGGTGCTTTTGCAGGCGGCGGATCAGCACCGGCAGATGATGCGGCCTGACCAGCGCGTCGAATGTCAGGTTGCAGTCGATGAGCGCCTGGAACGCGCGGTCGAGTACCGCCCGGCCCAGCCACTCGGGATCCTCGAGGTCCTGCACCATGGGGCGGAAGCCCTTGAGCTTGCCGCGTCCCGCGCGAGCCAGGGCCCGGATCCGCGCGGATGCGTCCGGTGCCTCGAAGTCGACCCAGCCGACGACTCCCGCGACGGCCGGAACCCGATGCGCCAACTCGAGCAGGAAGTGCGTCTCGGCTTCGGTTGGCGCAGCCTGGATCAGAACCGTTGCCCCGACGCCGGCGGCCGCGAGCTCCGGCAGCAGATCCTCGGGCTCGAAGTCGCGATACAGCGCGCCCGCGGACGGCGAGAGCCATCCGTAGTCGCGGCGCTGCAGACGCCAGAAATGCTGATGCGCATCGACGCGGATCACGGCGTTGGAACCCCGTCCTCCAGGAGGCCGGCCTGACGCAGCTTCTCCCAGAGGGACGACGGGAGCCTTGCCGACATGCGCGCCGCGACGCTCGCGACTTCCGCGGGCGAGCGCATGCCGGCAATGACCGACACCACCGCCGGATGCGCCAGAGGAAACTGCAGTGCCGCTGCGCCGACGTCGACTCCCGCCTCCCGGCAGATTGCATAGATGCGCTCTGCCCGCCGCAGGGTACCGGCATCGACCGGACGGTAGTCATAGGTGGCGCCGGGTGCACACTCGTTGGCGAGCAGCCCCGAGTTGAATGGCCCGCCGACGAGTATCCCGATGCTGCGGCGCAGAGCTTCCGCGAGCACTCCACCTCCGGGCGTGCCGGAGCCCGCATTCTGCTCGAGCAGCGTATAGCGGCCGGCGAGCAGAATACAGTCGAGGTCGAAGCGCGGCATGACCTCCAGGCAGACCTCCAGCTCGTTCACGCCGATCCCGATGGCCCCGCAGGCGCCGGACGATTTCAGATGCTCCATCGCCGGCAACGCCTCCTCGAGCGCCTGTCTCAGCATGGCCTCGTGGCGCTCTCCATGAGTTTCGCGGCCGACGTCGTGCAGGAGAAGGACGTCGACCCGGTCGCGGCGCAACCGGCGCAGGCTCGCCTCGAATGATCGCAGGACCCCGTCGTGCGAGTAGTCGAATACTGCCTGTCGCCCGCTGACGGCGAAGCCCTCGGCAGGTAGCGTACCGCCCGTCTCGGCCGAAACGATCAGGCGGCCTACCTTGGTCGAGATCACCACATCCCGTGCGGACGCGGAAGCGAGCGCGCAGCCGAGGCGCTCTTCGCTGAGACCATAGCCGTAATACGGTGCGGTGTCGAAGTAACGGATGCCGCGGCGCAAGGCGTCCTCGACGGCCGCCCGAGCATCCCGATCATCGACGGGCGCGTAGAGGTTGCCGATTGCCGCCGCCCCGAATCCGATCGCCGGCACCGGCAGGGCACAGCGGCCGAGGAGGCGTCGTGAGTTCATAAATAAAAGAAGATTCTACCAGCAAAATTTCCTCCCAAGCTACCGGCCTGTCGCCCGCCCCGCCGCTGGCTTAGACTCGACGTGCCGAGTTCGGCCTGGAGCAGGAGATTTCACAGATGGCGGTGTCGCCGCGATACCGGGCGCCGGCCCTGGAGAAGGGGCTGGAGATTCTCGAATTCCTGGCGCCGAGAACCGGCCCCATGACGCTATCGGAGATTTCCGTGGGTGTCGGGCGCTCGAAGAGCGAGATTTTTCGCATGCTGCAGGTGCTCGAGGAGCGGCGGTATCTGACGCGTGCGCCGGGTACGGAGGGGTACCTGCTGACCAACCGGCTGTTCATGCTCGGCATGGAGCATCCGCCGATCAAGGGTCTCATGGAGGTGGCGCTGCCGATGATGCATGGGCTTGCCGACGATATCCTGCAGCCCTGTCACCTCGCCGTCCCGTCCGAGGAGCTCATCATCGTCATCGCGAGGGTCGAGTCCCCGGGCGACGTCGGCTTCATGGTCAGGGTAGGACATCGGCGGCCCATTCCACACTCCACCTCGGGGCTCGTGCTGCTCGCTTTCCAGAGCGAGGAAGTCCGTGTCCAGTGGCTGGAGCTGTTTGATCGCCGGGCCGTGGGTTACGATCGCAAGCGGACGGTGGCGGCGGCGCACGCGATCGCGGCCAAGGGGTTTGCCTGCATCGCCAGCGAGGTGGTGGCCGGTGTGACGGACCTCTCGGCGCCGATACTCCTGGGCCGCGCGGCGATCGCCGCTCTCACCGTCCCGTTCGTCGAGCGCCGCGGCGATCGGGCGCAGCGAAACAAGGCCGTCGAACGCTTGCGCGCCGCGGCAGCCAAGGTCTCGCGTGAGCTCGGCCGTGCGGGCATCGCGTGAGCCTGATACGGGAGGAATACCGCTTGGACCGACTCGCGCAGGCGAACCGCTCGACTCGGGCAGCCGTCATCCGCAACAGCGTGCTGCCGCTGGCGCTCGTCGTCAGCCTGTTCTTTCTCTGGGGTGTCGCCAACAACCTCAACGACATCCTCATCCGCCAGTTCAAGAAGGCGTTCGAGCTCACGGACCTGCAGTCAGGCTTCGTGCAGTCGGCGTTCTATCTCGGTTACTTCGTGTTTGCGATTCCCGCCGGCCTGGTCATGCGCCGCTTCGGGTACAAGGCGGGCATCGTCCTGGGGCTCGCCTTGTACGGGGTCGGGGCTCTGCTCTTCTTTCCGGCGGCGGAACTGCGCAATTATGGATTCTTCCTGTCCGCGCTGTTCGTGATCGCCAGCGGACTGTCGTTCCTCGAAACCTCCGCCAACCCTTTCGTCACGGTGCTCGGCCCTGCGCAGGGCGCCGAGCGTCGGCTCAACTTCGCACAGGCCTTCAATCCCCTCGGGTCCATCGCCGGCATCGCCATCGGGCGGTTCTTCATTTTCTCCGGCACCGATTACACGGCCACGCAGGTGGCTGCCATGCCGAACGCGACGCGCGCCGCTTACCATGCCGCGCAGTCTTCCGCAGTCCAGATGCCGTATGTGGCCATCGGGATCGTGGTGCTTGCGCTGGCGCTCGTCATCATGGCGACGCCATTTCCACTGGCGCACGCTGAGTCGACGCCGGAAGCCGCCGACGGCAGGTGGCGCCAGCTTCTCGGACGGCCGCGCCTGTACCTGGCCGTCGCCGCGCAATTCTTCTACGTTGGCGCCCAGGTTGGCGTGTGGAGCTACCTCATCCGCTACGCGGAGGGCACGATCCCGGGCACGGCTGATCGAACGGCGGCGGACTACCTGTTGCTCTCGCTGTTCCTCTTCATGGCGGGGCGCTTCGTCGGAACCACCCTGATGCGCATCGTCGCGCCGGCGAAGCTGCTGGCGGCCTTCGCGGCGGTGAATGCCGCGCTGGCGGCGATCGCCGTGGCACGGCCGGGATCGGTGGGACTCGCCGCGCTGATCGCGGTGAGCTTCTTCATGTCGGTGATGTATCCCACGATCTTCGCTCTCGGCGTGCACGGGCTGGGTGAGGTCCGCAAGCTCGCGTCCTCGGTGCTCGTCATGGCCATCGTTGGCGGCGCAGTGCTGACTCCGGCGATGGGGGCGCTTTCGGGAGCCGCTGGAATTCAGTGGGCGATGGGCGTTCCGGTCGTCTGCTTCGGCGTTGTGCTCGTGTTCGCGCTGCGCGTGGCGCGCAAGGACAGGATATGAAGCGCATGGTGTTCGCGCTCGATCTGGCCGACGATCCCGCCGCGATCGCCGAATACGAGGCCTGGCACAGCGCGGGACGGATCTGGCCGGCAGTGGTGGAGTCGCTGCGGGATTCGGGACTGGAGAATCTCGAGATCTTTCGGACCGGCAATCGGCTGTGCCTGATCATGGAGGCGCCCGATGAGTTCTCCCTGGAAGCGAAAGCGGCGGCCGATGCCGCGAATCCCCAGGTACAGGTGTGGGAGCGCCTGATGGCGACGTTCCAGCGGACCTTGCCCTGGGCCCCGCCAGGGCAGAAGTGGTTGCGCATGCAGCGGATCTTCTCGTTGGCAGAGCTCGGCGGCGAGCGGAAGCCGAGGCCCTAGAAGGCCCACTCCACGCCGCCGAATACCCCGCGCCGCGGGCCGTACTGCGGCGCGAACACGCCGATGCCGGTGCCGCTGCGGATCTCGTAGATCTTGTCGAACAGGTTGATGAGATCGAGCCGCGCCGTCAATTGCCCGGAGCCGCGGGTCGCGAAGGTGTGGCTCGCGCCGAGGTTGGCCTGCACGTAGCTCGGCGTGTGATCGCCGTTCGGAATGTCGAATCCGTCAGGCAGGATGAGGTCGTCGCGCAGCCCGGTGCCGAAGATGGCATCGGCGCTCAAGTGCGTTCCGCGCCACAGATAGGACACGCCCCCCGAGGCGGACACCCGCTCCTCGTGGTCCAGGTGGATGTAGTTTCCTGCAATGTAGGTCAGTTGCGACTCGGTGAAGTTGAATTGCGAGGACTCCACATCCTTGCCCTTCGCCGACTGGAACGCGAGGTTGGCATAGGCCGAGAAGCGGCGCACGGAATAGTCGCCCGTGAGCTCGAGACCCTCGATCCTGCCGTAGCGATAGTTGAAGGGAGTGAGCACGATGGGCGCGCCGAACTGGCCCTCATCGATCAGGTTTTGCGCCGTCTCGTAGTAGCTGTCGACGCCGAGCGTGAGATTCGATCCGCGCAGCTTGCGGGCGACACCGAAGTCGTAGTAATCCGCGCGCTCCGCCACCGGCGCGGTATCCTCCGTCTCCGTGCCCGGCGGCACGGCGGAGGTGCCGGCAAACTGAGTGAAGGTACGGCTGGCGATGAGCTCGAAGGGAGGCGGCGTGAAGTAACGCGAGTACCCCGCATGCACCGTCGTGTCGCGCAGCGCTTGCCATACGACGTTCAGACGCGGACTCAGCTGACTGCCGCTCGAGTACGCGCTGTAGCGGTCGAACCTGACGCCGTAGTTGACCGTGAGCGCCGTGAGCGGCCGCCATTCGTCCTGAGCATATGCGCTCTCCGTCTCCTGGCTCTGCGTGCCGTTCTGGATGACGGTGAGGGGTACGTCGGTGGTTTCCTGCCCTGCCGGGTCTATCGGCAGCACCTGTGAGTTCGTATCGCTCGTCGAGGCATCGTGCTGCAGGTACCAGCCGAAGCGCAGGGTGTGCTCGGGGTCGAGCCGGTAAGAGCTGTCGGTCTGCCAGGCGAGGGCGGTGTCGGCCTTGAAGGCATCCTGAGCGATGCCGTCGTAGAGCAGGTCGCCCGTCCAGTCCGGCGCGAAATGCAGACTGGTGTAGCGCGCGGACACGGAGCTCTGCCAGTTGAGCGCGCCCGCGGCGTGCTGCCAGCTCAGGATGCCGTATTCGGTGAGCTCGTGCTGGCTCTCGTCGAGATCGTTGCTGGGATAGGCGCTCATCCCGTTCACGGTGTACCCGAGCGTGGGCTGCTCGCCCGGCACGTTCGGAATCTGGTACTCGTCGTCCGCGGTGCCGAAGATCAGGGAGATCCGGTCGCTCGGATCGAGGATGTCCTCCAGATAAGCGAACCCGTGTCCCTGGGTCGAATGGTCGTGCAGCGGTGTGATGCTGTCGTCCGGCGCCTCGATGCCGAGATCATTGACCAGCTCGTCATAGGTCACATAGTAATTGAAGCCTCCGCTGCCGCCGCCGTAAGCGAAAGACGGTTGCACGGTTCCATGGCTGCCGCCGTAGAGGGATACGTATCCGCCGGGCTGCAGCAGGCCGCTGTTGGTGGTCATGTCGATGACGCCGGCGGTGCGTAACCCGTACTCCGCGGGCAGCGCGCCGGTGATCAGGCTCACGGAGGAGAAAAGCCGCGGGTCGAGCGTCTGTCCGAAGACGTTGATGCCCTCGGGGATGATGATGCCATTCAGCCGGTACTGCAGATCATTGTGGTCTCCCCGCACGTGGATCTGTCCGAAGGAGTCCTGCACGACGTCCGGCGCCTGCAGCAGGACCTGGTTGAGCGGCACGTTCTCCCCTCCGGGCTCGGTGGCGATGGCCGTAGTGTCGATCCTGTAGGTGGAGGCGCCGGTGCGCGTCTCGATCTCGGAGCGCTCGACGTTGAGCCGACGGGCCGTCACCACCACCGTCGAGAGCTCATTCGGATCGCTTGCCATATCGGACGGCGAGTCGGCGTCAGTCAGCGCGGCCGTGGCAGGGGCGTCCGCCGCCGGGTCGGCAAGCGCGGGCAGCGCCAAGAATCCCATCGGGACCACCGCAGCGGCACCCAGCATCGTCACGAGCCATCGGGAACGCATGAGCACTCCATCCACCATAGGTAACGTTATACTATTACATCCCAGAAATGCCAAGGCCTGGCAGGGTTACGCTATAATGTTTCGAGGTGATGGCTCGGCGCGCGGCAGGCGCCAAGGTCGCAAGCATGTCCAAGTCGAGCGAACGAGTGAGCCGCCGGCACGACCATGCGCGCTGCATCCGCCGTGCCGTATCGGCGGCCGAAGAGGTCTGCACCCGGCGCAAGGTGAGCCTCACCCCGTTGCGCAAGCGTGTGCTGGAGATCGTGTGGCGGGCGCACGAGCCGATCGGCGCTTACCAGATCCTGGCGGAGATCGCCAAGGACCGGGAGAAAGCGGGCCCTCCCACGGTCTACCGGGCGCTGGAATTCTTACAGGACGCCGGGCTGGTGCATCGGCTCGACGCCCTGAACGCCTTCGTCGGTTGCGATCACCCTGCCGAGGGGCACGCGGCTCAATTCCTGATCTGCTCGAAGTGCCACCGGGTCGCCGAGATTGAGGATCCGGCCCTGACCCGCGCTCTGGGCGAGCGCGCCCGCTCGAGCGGATTTCGCTTCGAGAGCGGGGCCGTGGAGATCAAGGGCCTGTGTGACGACTGCGCCGCGGGGGGCGATCAATAGGTCGACGCGGGCTCACCTGGAAAGAGCCGCCGAGAGAGCGAGGAGCAGGATCAGGGTCGCGAGGACGTAGGTGACATAGGCGTTGACCTTTCCATGATGCAGACGGGCCAGGAGCCGGGCGGCTCCGGTGAGTCGGGCCGCCAGCACATCGAGGACGAGTCGATCGATCAGATGTACGGGCTCCTGCGAGCGTCGGATCGCGACGCGAAAGTGCTGCGCAACGGTCTCCTCCGTGTCCTCCACCGTCCGCGGCCGCAGGATCGCATCGAAGACCACTCGTACGGGATTGGAGAATCCCGTCGCGGTGTATGTCATCTCCGGGAAGAGTTGGCGAACGCCGCCGTCCCATCGAGGCCGGCGTACGACGCGCCGGTTGCGGGTCGCCCAGCGCACGACCCCGGCCAGTACGATGAGCAGGATGGCGAGAACGACAGCGCCGTAGGAAGTCGACATGGCGAATACCACGGGGTTGGTTGCGCCGCCGCGATGCAGCACGACGAGGCCGCGTCCGGGGAGGATGCTCGAGCCGGTCTCGGCGCCCAGATCATGGAATTCGGACACGAACGCTTGCGGCAGGCCCGCATGATCCGGATGCGAGGCGAAGAAAGCCGGCACGAGCGCTTGGGTTGCGCTCCCGTCTCCGAGCGGCCCGAGCGTCCCGCTGAGGGCAGGAATGACATAGGTCGGCGCAATCCCGAGAAGCAGAGAGAGCGCGGCGAGGGCCCCCATGGGCGCGAGCATCGAGACGGGCGCCTCGCTTGCCGACTCGGCGGACTTCGAGCGCGCGTGGCCGAGAAACGCAAACGCGAATGCTTTCACGAAGCAGGTGACGGCGAGCGCGGCAGTGAGCGCCAGCGTGACGCCGGCGAATGCGAAGACGAGCTTCACGGCGCTCGATGAGAGCTCCGCGCTGCGCAGAATCGCCTGTAGCGTGAGCCACTCACTCGCAAATCCGCTGAAGGGATACATCGCGGAGATCGAGAGCGCGCCCACCAGGAAGAAGAGCGCGGTCCACGGCATGACGCGGATGAGACCGCCGAGGCGGTCGAGATCGCGCGTTCCCGTGCGCGCATCGACCGTGCCGGCGCCGAGAAAGAGCAGCGCCTTGTACACGGAGTGATTGGTCAGATGGTACAGCGCCGCGACGAATGCGATGGCGGCGAGCGTGGGCCGTCCCGCGGCCAGGAACGCGAACCCCGCGCCGAGACCCGCGACGATGATGCCCATGTTCTCGATCGAGCTGTGCGCGAGCATCGTCTTGGCGTCGTTCTCCGTCGTGGCATAGAGAATCCCGACGAATGCCGAGACGGCGCCGACGACGAGCGCCACCAGGCCGGGACCGACGAGCTGCACCGGCAGCAGATCCAGGTTGACCCGCACGATGCCGTAGATCCCGAGATTGAGGATCACGCCGGAGAGAAGCGCCGAGACGTTGGCCGGGGCCACGGGGTGCGC
>JASHVV010000078.1 GCA_030044385.1 Gammaproteobacteria bacterium | reverse complement strand
CGCCGCTGACCGACGTGGCCGGGATGTTGCGCTCCTTCGCCTACGCACGCCATGCCGCGCTCGAGCGGTGCGCCTTGCAGGGCGGTGACGACTGCGGGCGATGGGAGCCGCAGCTGCAGGCCTGGGAGCAAGAGACGCGCCGCGCCTTCCTCGCCTGTTACGACGAAATCGCCGGCACGACGGGCATCTATGAGTCGCTGCGGCAGGCGCAGCCCCTCCTCGCCCTGTTCGAGATCGACAAGGCCCTTTACGAGCTTCGCTACGAGCTCGGGAACCGCCCGGACTGGACCCGCATTCCCCTTCATAGCCTCCTCGGGCTCACCGAGTGAGGACCTGGGAGGTGCCATGGACCCCACATCGAGCCGCCGCCACAGCGTCGCCGGCCCAGGGCCGAGCCCTGAAGAAGGGCAACGGATCGGCGGCGCTGGCGTCGTTCCCGGTGGCCCTGCTGGGCAGCGGATTCTGAGGGCGGCCCCCGGTCAACCCGCGGCGAGGCCACACGTTTTATACTCTTGCCGGAAAGACGGGAGACGACCTCATGTCATGCTCAAGATCCTACCTGCGGGTCGCGTGCCTGCTCGTTGCGGCAGCCGTTCTCACGGCCTGCTCGAGCATCCCGCTGGCGCAGCGCCAGGCCGCCGAGCGCGCCCGCTTCGAGGCCTACGCCGGCAAGCCGATCGATCACTTCACCTGGTTCGTCAATTACGACGGCTGGGAGCCGATCTCCCCCGACCAGCTCGTGCTGTGGACCGACATCAACCAGGCCTATCTCATCACGGTGTTCCAACCCTGCACGGACCTGATGTTCGCCCAGCGCATCGGCCTCCATCCCACCGCGAGCACCGTCTACGCGCATTTCGACGCCGTCCACGTGGATCGTTGGCGCTGCATCATCAAGACCATCCAGCCGGTGGACTACAAGCGGATGCAGCACGACCTGCGTGAGCAACACGAGGCGCAGAAGCGCCAGCAGCAAGCGCAGAAGACCGACAGCGGCTGACTCCACCGCTATCGATAGCCGCGCGCCTGGAGGCTGAACAGGCGCGCATAGGTGCCGTCCAGACGCATCAGCTCCTCGTGGCTGCCGCGCTCTTTGATGCGGCCGCCGTCGAGCACCACGATCTGATCCGCCATGCGCACCGTCGAGAAGCGGTGGGAGATGAGGATCGTGATGCGCTCGCGCGCGAGCTGGCGGAAATGCTCGAAAACCTCGGCCTCCGCCTGCGCATCGATCGCGGAGGTGGGCTCATCCAACACCAGCACGTCCGCGCGCGTGCGCATGAAGGCGCGTGCCAGCGCCACCTTCTGCCATTGGCCCCCTGAAAGCTCGCGGCCTTCCTGGAACCACTTGCCGAGCTGCGTGTGATATCCCTTGGGCAGCGTCTCGATGAAGTCGCTTGCCCGGCCCTTGGCCGCCGCCTCGCGCCAGCGGGCCTCGTCCTCGAAGTAGCGCTCGTCGCCCGCTCCCACGTTCTCGCCGACTCGCATCTGGTAGCGGGTGAAGTCCTGGAAGATCACGCCGATCCGCTCGCGCAGCGCGCCCTCCTCGAAGCTCGCGAGGTCCTCGCCATCGAGCAGGATCCGGCCGCGTGTCGGCGAGTACAGCCGTGTCAGCAGCTTGATGAGCGTCGTCTTGCCGGAGCCGTTCTCGCCGACGAGCGCGAGGCTCGTGCCGGGCTTCAGGTGCAGCGTGACGTTCTCGAGCGCCGGGCTCAGCTCGCCGGGATAGGTGAAGCTGACATCCTCGAACCGGACACCGTCCTCCGGCTGCGGGCCGCGCTCCACGGTGCCGACGGGCGGCGGCACCTCGGTCTCCAGGTATTCATATAACGTGGAGAGATAGAGATTGTCCTCGTACATGCCGCTGACGGCCGACAATATCGCGGCCACGGCCGATTGACCCTGCCGGAAGAAGGACAGGTACATCGTCATCTGGCCCACGGTGATCGCCCGCCTGACGGTGGCCACCACGATCCAGGCGTAGGCCGCGTATGACGTCACGGTCGCGATGAGGCCGAGGCAGAAGCCCCAGGCGTCGCGACGCACCGTCAGCGCACGGTCCTCCTCGTAGAGCGTGTGGAAGATGTCGCGGTACTTCTGCAGCAACCGCGGCCCGAGCCCATAGAGCTTCACCTCCTTGGCGTGGTCCTCGCGCGCGAGAACCGTCTCGAGGTAAGTCTGCATGCGCGTTTCGGGCGAACGCCAGCGGAAGAGGCGGAACGCATCCCCCGAGAACTTCGTCTCCGCGATGAACGCGGGCAGGCCCGCGAGCAGCAGTACGGCGACCGCCCACGGCGAGAAGCGCGCGAGCCCTACCGCGTAGGTGATGAGCGTGATGCCGTTTTG
Source organism: Gammaproteobacteria bacterium (assembly GCA_030044385.1). Classification (GTDB taxonomy): domain Bacteria; phylum Pseudomonadota; class Gammaproteobacteria; order Steroidobacterales; family Steroidobacteraceae; genus 13-2-20CM-66-19. The sequence continues at coordinate 3,698 of JASHVV010000078.1, read as the reverse complement.
TGCGAGGCCGAAGGTGCGGGTGACGAGACTGAGCGGCCGGCTGGAGGCCTCCCGCCGGGCGCGTGTCAGCTTGTCGTAGAACTCCGAGTCCTCGAAGTGGTGCAGCTCGAGGGTGAGGGCTTTCTCGAGGATCAACTCGTTGATCCGCTGCCCGAGCTGCACGCGCAACAGGGATTGGCAGGTCGAGATGCCGCGCTGCGCGCCGGCAATGGCGGCTCCGAGTACGCCTTCGATGATGACGAGCGCGACTACGTGTCGGGTCTCGGCGCCGCCGGCGCGGATCGCGGCGAGGACTCCATCGACGATGAGGGCGCCGATGTAGAAGACCGAGGCGGGCAGCAGGCCGGCAAGGACGGTGAGCCCGGCGAGCAGGACGGTGAGCAGGCGGTTCGTGCGCCAGACGAGCTCGATGGCGCGGCGGCCGTAGCGGAAGACGCCGAAGAAGCCGCGGAGGGTGAGCTCTTCCAGGGGGGTGGCGGAGGGAGGGCGGCGGAGCTTGCCTGGACGGTCGACTGACATTCGTTTAGCAGTTTGGGGCGGGGATCACGGAAACCAATGGGGGCTGGTCGATCTCCGAGCGCATCACAAAATGCCTCTTGGCCAGAACGCCGCAAGTACGTCCCTGTAGGCTAGCGCCTCGGCTCCTGCCTCGGAGCTTCTGGCCAAGAGGCATTTTGCGCTGCGCTCTCCCGTGCTCCAGGCTGACTGTTACGGAGAGAGGACGTTGCGGCGCTCGGCGACGGCGCGCTCGGCCATCAGGAAGGCGGCGGCGTTCCAGGACTGGCCGGGCATGCCGCGGGGAGTGGCTCGGGTGCCGTGGAGCCACTCGTTGAACGACCAGTTGCCGAGGGCGCAGGCGCGGGCGAGCTTTTCCAGCTCGTGCCGCGCCTCGGGCAGGCGGCCGGCGGCGGCGAGCGCGACGATCCAGAAGCCGCCGACCATCGGCCAGATGCCGCCGTTGTGGTACTGCCAGACTTCGTTCTGGCGGTGGCGGGCCATGTACGGACGCCAGAGGGCGCTGCGGCGCCGGATGGGATGGGTGACGACGCGCACGGGATAGAGGCGGCTCACGCGCAACCGCTCCAGTGCGCCGAGCGTGCGGCGGCTCGCCCGGGGATCGGCGAGACCGTAGAGCACGGCGAGCAGATTGCCGAAGACGTCGCCCTCCTCGCCGAAGAAGGAGAAGTTGACGAAGCTCAGGTACAAATCGCGGTTGCGTGCCCGGTGCAGGACGTACTCGTTGAGGAGGCGCGCGCGGCGATACGGCGCGAGCGCCGCGGAGAAAGGGTGGAAGAGGCTGTTGAAGCTCGCGAGCGTCTCCGCGGCGCGATCGAGCCCGTAGCGGCGCTTGACGGCGTACCACAGCGCATTGGTGTAGAGCACGAAGCCCGAGCGCGGCATGATGTCGGCCCAGTCGCTGGCCTCGTTCTGCTGCAGCAGGAAGAAACGCTGATGCTCCTGGGCGAGGAGCCACTGCAGCGCCAGGCTCACGCGCCGCGAGCGCCGCCGGCGCGCGCCCGGCCGCCGGCGCTCGAGGAAGTCGAGCGCGAGCAGCCACCACAGCGTGGAATCGATGCAGCCGAGATACCAGAAGTCGGCTTCGCTGCCGCCCGCCTCCACGAACTTGGGGATCTGGCCGTTCGGGGCCTGGTACCGGCCCAGTGTCTCCAGACCCACGGCAGCCGCCCGCTCGAGCAGCGGGTCCGCGGACAGCGCCATGCCGATCGCGCAGATGGCCGCGTCCCGCCCGAAGATGGCGGTGTAGCCGCGCCGGCGGGCCCGATTCCCGGCCGATGCCGCCAGGATGCCCTCCGGCACCAGGTTCCGGCGCAGGAGATCGACCGACCTGGCATGGCAGGCCTCGATCAGCGCCTCCCCCTCCAGGGAACGGGTCAGCTTGAGCATGGCGCGACAATCATACCGTCTGCTGCAAGGTCCTGATATACTTGATGGTCTTTGTAGAGCGCTGGCCATCCCGGCCCTGCGACCCATCCCATGAACCGCCCGATCCGCAACATCGCCATCATCGCGCACGTCGACCACGGCAAGACGACTCTGGTCGATTGCCTGCTCCGCCAGTCCGGCACCTTCGCCGCTCACGAGCGGCTGACGGAGCGTGTCATGGACTCCAACGACATCGAGCGCGAGCGCGGCATCACCATCCTCGCCAAGAACTGCGCCATCGAATACGGCGGCACGCGCATCAACATCGTCGATACGCCGGGGCACGCGGACTTCGGCGGCGAGGTCGAGCGCGTGCTCTCGATGGTCGACGGCGTGCTGCTCCTCGTGGATGCGGTCGAAGGCCCGATGCCGCAGACGCGCTTCGTCACGCGCAAGGCGCTGGCCCTGGGCCTGAAAGCCATCGTGGTCGTCAACAAGATCGATCGCCCCGGCGCGCGTCCCGGCTGGGTGATCGACCAGACTTTCGAGCTCTTCGACAAGCTCGGCGCCAGCGACGAGCAGCTCGATTTCCCGGTGATCTACGCGTCGGCCCTGCAGGGCTGGGCCAGCACCGACCATCTCGAGCGCCGCCCCGACATGTCGGCGCTCTACGAGGCGATCCTCAAGCACGTGCCGCCGCCGGCCGCCGACTCCGCGCTGCCGCTGCAGCTGCAGATCTCCACCCTGGACTACAACAGCTACGTCGGCCGCATCGGCATCGGGCGCATCCGCCGCGGCTCCGTCCGGCCCGGCCAGACCGTCGTGCTCCGCTACGGCGACGACGATCGCGGCCCGGGAAAGATCGGGCAGGTGCTCAGCTTCAGCGGCCTGGAGCGCCGCCCCGTCGAGGAAGCGGGCGCGGGAGACATCGTCGCCGTCACCGGCATCGAAGCGGTGAACATCGGCCTCACGGTCTGCGATCCGCAGTCCCCCGAGGGCCTGCCGCCCATCCATGTCGATGAGCCGACGCTGCAGATGAATTTCCAGGTCAACACCTCGCCCTTCGCCGGACGCGAAGGCAAGTTCGTGACCAGCCGCCAGATCCGCGAGCGTCTCTACCGCGAGCTGCAGAGCAACGTCGCTCTGCGTGTCGAGGATACGGAGGAGCCGGACGTTTTCCGCGTGTCTGGCCGCGGTGAGCTGCACCTCACCATCCTCGTCGAGAACATGCGCCGCGAGGGCTATGAGCTTGCGGTCTCGCGTCCGCGGGTATTGACGCATATCGTCGACGGAGAAGTGCACGAGCCGTATGAGGCACTCACCGTGGACGTGGAAGACACGCACCAGGGGGCCGTAATGGAAGCGCTCGGCAGCCGCCGTGCGGAGCTGAGCGATATGGCCGTCGACGGCAATGGGCGCGTTCGGCTCGACTACCGCGTGCCCGCGCGCGGCCTGATCGGCTTCCAGGGCGAGTTTCTGACGCTCACCCGCGGCACCGGCCTCATGAGCCATATTTTCGACGGATTCGCGCCCGTGAAGGGCGATATCCCCGACCGCCACAACGGCGTGCTGGTGAGCAACGAGCAGGGCGAGGCCGTCGCCTATGCGCTCTTCTACCTGCAGGAGCGCGGCCGAATGTTCGTGAGCCCGGGCGAGAAGCTCTACGAGGGCATGATCATCGGCATCCACAGCCGCGACAACGATCTCGTGGTGAACCCGATCAAGACCAAGAAGCTCACCAACATCCGGGCCGCCGGCAAGGACGATGCGATCCTCCTGACGCCGCCGATACCGTTGACGCTGGAGTACGCGGT
>JASHVV010000077.1 GCA_030044385.1 Gammaproteobacteria bacterium | reverse complement strand
CCGCACCCGCAAGCTGCAGCGGCAAGAGCCGGCGGCGCTCGATGGCGATCTCCCCACTGCGACCGTAGCGGCCGAAGACGACGTCCGCGCGCACGACCTCTTTGCTCGAGATCCGCGGCAGCAGAGCGTCCTCGAGGACTCGCACCGTCTCCGTAATGCCCGCGAGGCGAGTCGCGAGCGGATGCGACCATGCTCCAATGTGGCCGCGCTCAACGGCGAACGCGGCGCCGCGGGTGCCGACGATCATCAGCTCATCCGTGCGAGTCAGGTCTGACTCGACGGCCTCGATGAGGCGCTGGTTGAAGCCTCCGACGAAGCCGTGCTCGCCCGCGAACAGCACGATTGCGCGGCAAGCTGTCCGCGACGCGGGCGCGTGCGCTACACCCGTCTGATTGTCACCATCAAAGACAGTGCGTTGCGCCTCCTCGCCCGCGATCGCCAGCGCGTCGTGGACGGCTTGGGCAATCGCGCTCCCGTAATCGCGCACGCTCGGCAGGGCGCGAACTGCTTCCTGCATCCGCATGCTGGCAATCGCGCGCATCGCGCCGACGATTCGCTGCAGCTCTTCCATGCTCGCGACGTGTCGCTCGATCTCAGCGAGTCGCATCAGGCGCCTCCGGCCCCGGCCGGCGCAGGAGCCACGGGCACCTCGGCGGCAACGCTCCGGGCCAGCTCAGCGAGCACTGCCTTCAGGCGTGCACGGGCTTCCTGCGACAGGGCAGCCGACCTGTCACCGAGCTCGAGTGCTTCAGGATACTGGGCAGCAAGCCAGTCATGCAGCCGTTCGCGGAAGGCACCGATGCGCTCGAGCGCAACGTCATCGAGCAGGCGTTCCGCGAGCGCCAGAAGCAGCGCGGCCTCCTCGCCCACCGTGAGCGGCGCAAACTGCGGCTGGGTGAACACCGCTCGAATACGCCGCCCGTGCTCGATGATGCGGCGCGTGCGCTCATCGACCAGCGTCCCGAAGCGCGTGAACACCTCCAGCTCCAGGAACTGCGCGTACTCGAGCCGCAGGCTCTCCGCGAGCGGCTTGATCACGGCGGACTGCGCCTTGCCACCCACCCGCGACACGCTTCTGCCCACGTCGACCGCGGGCTTCTGGCTCTCCTGGAAAAGACGCGGGTCGAGATAGATCTGGCCGTCCGTGATCGAGATCAAGTTGGTGGGGATATAGGCGCTCAGGTTGCCTGACTGGGTCTCCGCGATGGGCAAGGCCGTGAGCGAGCCGCCGCCGCGCTCCGGAGCGAGCTTCGCCGCCCGCTCGAGCAGGCGCGAGTGGATGTAGAAGATGTCGCCCGGGTAGGCTTCCCGTCCCGGCGGCCGGCGCAGGAGAAGCGCAATCTCGCGGTAGACCGCAGCGTGTTTGGTGAGGTCGTCGAGCACCAGCAGCACGTCACGGCCCGCTTCCATGAAGTGCTCTGCCATGGTGCAAGCCGCGTAAGGCGTGATCCACTGCAGCCCGGGCGCCGCATCCGCCTCGCCCACGACGAAGATGCAACGCTCCGGCGCTCCGTAGCGGCGTATTGCATCGATCACCCGCGCCACCGAGGACGCCTTCTGTCCGATCGCGGCATACACGCAAATGACATCGCTCGTGCGCTGTCGGATGATGGTGTCCACCGCGACCGCGGTCTTGCCGGTCGCCCGGTCGCCGATGATGAGCTCTCGCTGGCCGCGCCCCAGGGGAAGCGTGGCGTCGATGACCAGCAGGCCGGTTGCAAGGGGACTGTCGACGAGCGCCCGGTCCACGATGGCGGGAGCGGGACGCTCGACCGGCGCAAGTGATTGCGCCGCGATGGCCTCCCCGCCATCGAGCGGCCGGCCGAGAGCATCGACCACCCGTCCGAGGAGGGCCGCGCCCACGGGCACTCGCATCACATCACCGGTGCCCTTCACGAGGCTGCCGGCCGCGACCTTGGCTGCCTCACCCAGCAGCACGCAGCCGATGCTCCCTTCGGCGAGATCCACGGCCTGAGCGACAGCGCCGCCTTCGATCTCGAGCAGCTCGTCGAGTCGAGTGTCTGGAAGCCCTTCGATGGTGACCACACCGTCGCCCGCCTGCACGACACGGCCCGCTCGCTCGAGCCGGGGCTCGAGCGCAGTCCGCCCGATCCGCTCCCGGCTTTGCGCCGCCCACTGTTGGAACGTATCAGTGAGGTCGGTCATGCCGGGCGGCCTCCTCTCGCAGCGCGCTGACGGCACTCTCCACGCTGAAGCCGAGCGTGGCGTGCGGGAAGCGCAGCTCCGCACCACCCATCAACGCCGTGTTTGTTTCGAAGGTGATGACGGCGTCCGCACCGAGTGTCTCGCGCAGCTGCGCGCGCCAGCGCTCCTGGGCGTCTGCGGGAACAGCCGACGCCGATACCACTCGCAGCGGAGCGTCGGCGGCCAGCTCGCCGGCGAGCTCGGCCCGCTGGTCGGGCGACAGCGATCTCAGATGAGCGTCGATACGCTCGAGCCAGCCCGCGAGGCGCAGCGATTCCGGGATCTCCTCGAGTACCCGGCGCGCCATCCCGGCAGCCAGGTCGAGCGCGACCCCGCGCGCATCGGCAAGCAGCGTCTCCCGCTCCTTCGCCAGGGTCTGCCGTGCCTCATCCAAGAGCGACTGCGCGTCACGCTCGGCTTCCGTGCGCCGGGCCTCGATGAGCTGCACCGCTTGCGCCCGGGCGCCGGCGAGCGCACTCGCGCGGTCGGCGGCGATGCCGGCCCTCTGCGTCTCGAGCTCTGCGAGTTGCCGCCTCGCCGCCTCGGCGGTCCGCTGCGCCTCCGCGTAACGCGTGTCAGCCGCCTGCCGCCGCGCATCGATCACTCGCAGGACCGGCCTGTAGAGGAAACGCTGCAACAGCCACACGAGGATGGCGAAGTTGACGAGCTGCAGCGCGAGCGTCGACCAGTCGATGCGCATGGCGACTCAGGCGTAGGGGTTGGCGAAGAGCAGGATCAGTGCGATCACCAGACAGTAGATCGCCATGGTCTCGATCATGGCCAGTCCGACGAACAGGGTGCGCGAGATCGTGCCCGCCGCCTCCGGCTGGCGCGCGAGAGCGTCCATGGCTGCGGCAACCGAGCGCCCCTCCCCCAGCGCCGGTCCGATGGAGCCGATGGACACCGCGACCGCGGCGGCGATGATGCTGATGATTTTTGCGTCCACGAACCGTCTCCGAGACTGTGAATGAGCTATGGATGGACTGCGGCGGGGGCCGCGGACTCGTCACCGACGGCGGCGCCGATGAAAACGGTGGCCAGCACGGTAAATATGTAAGCCTGTACCACGCCGATCAGCAGCTCGAGCGCCATCAGCGGAATGGGCAGGAAAAGACCCGCGAGCGCGAGCACCAGTCCGATCAGGAACTCCCCGCTCATGATGTTGCCGAAGAGGCGCACCATCAGCGAGAAGGTGCGGGTGATCTCGGACAGGATGTTGAGCGGCAGCATGATGAGCTTCGGCTGCGCGAAGCTGCCGAGGTAACCGACGAGTCCGCGGGCGCGTATGCCGAACACGTGCACTGCGAGAAACACGATGAGTGCGAGCGCCGCAGGCGTCTCGATGTGCGCGGTCGGGGCCTGAACGCCGGGGAGGATCCCGGAGACGTTGGCGGCGAGCAGGAAGATGAAGAGCGTCCCGAGGAGCGGCAGGAGCGGGCGCCCATCGCTGCGGATGACTTCCTCGATCTGACTCATGATGCCGGTGACGAGCAGCTCGAGGGTGGCCTGGCGGCGCGTGGCTGTCAGTCCGAGCCTCCGGGTCGACGCCCACGAGGCAAGGGCCAGCGCCAGCATGATCGCCCAGGTAGTGACGACCGGGCGTGTCACCGCGACCGGGCCCACGTGAAAGACGACGACCGTGGCGAGGGGCGAGCCTTGCGTCATGCGAGTCTCCGCGCGGCTCGTACGGCGAGATGCCGGGCCACGAGAAATCCCGCCAACGCCGCCAGGAGCGCCGGCGCGCCCCAGCGCACGGCGAGAGTGAAGAAGAGCGCCGCCGCCGCAATGCGAATCAGCGCCGATGGCCCGTAGCCCCACCAGGCGCGTCGCTCGACCGAGAGTCGCACGCCGCGGCGCAACGACGCGAAATACGCGATCCCCAGCACGAAACCGGCGATAGCGAGCAGCGGGACGGTGGGCCAAAGGCCTGCTGACGTCTGACGAGCGATCATGGTCGATTCAACCTCTGCCAGGCGAGCACACAACCGAGCACGATGCC
>JASHVV010000076.1 GCA_030044385.1 Gammaproteobacteria bacterium | reverse complement strand
CAGCTCGCGGCCGCCGCCCGCAATGCCGGCCGCGCCAGCGCCGCCGGCGCGCAACGCGCCGAGACGGAGGATCTGCGGCTGCCGCGTGCGATCCGCCCGCAGTCCTTCCTGTCGATGCTCGTCGCGAGTCTCACGCCACGATCGGCGGCGTTTCGGCATGCCCTCCGCACGGCTGCCTGCCTGACGCTGGCGTTGTGGCTCGGCCGGGTCCTCGACCTGTCGCACGGCTACTGGATCCCCATGACCGTCGCCATTGTCCTGCGCGCGGATTACGGGGCCACCTTCTCATACGGGCTGCTGCGCGTCGCCGGGACGGTCGTCGGGCTGCTGCTGACCACGGCGGTGCTGCACTTTCTGCCGGCCGGTCCGTGGGCGGCGCTCGCGGTGATGGCCGTGCTCTGCGCGGCCTATCGTTACTTCGGCACCGTGCACTACGGCATCGCCGTTACGGCCGTCACCGGCATGGTGGTGCTGCTGCTCGCCATGGCGGGCGAGCCGCCCGGGCCCACGATGGTCGCCCGGCTGATCGCCACCGTCATCGGCAGCATCATGGCGCTCGCCGCCTATGGGCTGTGGCCCACGCGGGAACATCAGCAGATCCGGCCGACCCTGGTGGGATTGCTGCGCGCCTACGCCACCTATCTCGCGAGCCTGGGCGCGGCCCGCCAGGCCCATGAGCGGCGCGAGGCGCGCAACGCCGCCCGGGTCGCCCGAGCCAACGCGGAGGCGGCGCTGGCCCGCATGCTGGCCGAGCCCAACACCTCGCCGGCGATCGCGGAGTTGACGCAGTCGCTCCTCACCAACAGCAACCGGCTTGCGCGCACGCTGATGACGCTCGATGCCGCCGTAGGCAGCCCCGCGGCGGCGCCGGCGCAGCGGCGCGCCCAGGCGCTCATCGACCGGGGAGCCGCCTCACTCGAGCAGATCGCCGCGGCGGTGGCGCGGACGGCGCGGCCGCAATGCATTTCCCCGCGGCTGCGGGCGCTGCAGCGCGACCTCGCCCGCGACCTGGCCGCATCCGGCGGAGGAGTCGCCGCCGAGCTCGCGACCCTCAGCGACCGGCTGGTCGACAACATCAACACGCTCGGCCACATCGTGGAGCGGGCGCAGACGCCCGCGATCGACCGCGCCCCCGTACGAGCGTAACCCAGGCACATGGATGTGCCCCGCCGCCGCAGGTGGCGGAGCCTCGGGCAAAAACCACGCTTTTTGTCCGAGGCGCGCTGGGCCGGGCAGGATGCCCGGATCCAGCGCTTCAAGTAGCTGAGCGGGAAGGCGCGCTGCGGCGGCGGGAGGTGCGTCCCGCCGGGCGCGTGCGCGCACCGCTGCCGTTGGTCGCGCGTCCGTTACCGGTGCCGTTGCCGCGGCGATAGTGCCCGGCCTCTTCCCGCAATTCCGCGGCGTTGACGTCGAGACCCTTCAGATAACGGCGAAAGTCCTTGCCCAGGGCCGGGTGGCCGAGCGCATATTCCACCGTCGCCCGCAGGTAGCCGAGCTTGCTGCCGCAGTCGTAGCGCTTGCCGGTGAAGCGGTAGGCATACACCGCCTCCTCGCGCATCAGGGCCGCGATGCCGTCGGTGAGCTGGATCTCCCCGCCCGCGCCCTGCCCGAGCCGCTCCAGATGCTCGAAAATCGCCGGGGCCAGGACATAACGCCCGACCACCGCGAGGTTGGACGGAGCGACGGCGGGCTTCGGCTTCTCGATGATGCTGCGCACCCGCGTGGTGTTGGACTTCTCCGCCTCCACCGCGACGATGCCGTACTTGTCGGTATCGGACCTGGGCACCACCTGCACCCCGAGGACGCTCGCGCGCTTGGATTCGTAGACGGAGGCCATCTGCGCGAGGCAGGCGACCTCGCTCCGGATCAGGTCGTCCGCAAGATGCACGAAGAAGGGCTCGGCGCCCACGGCCGGCTGCGCGCACAGCACCGCGTGGCCGAGGCCCAGCGGCGCCGGCTGGCGGATGTAGATGCAGGAGGCGTAGGAAGGCAACACGCTGCGCAGCTGGTTCAGCAGGTCGCTCTTGCCCTGCCGCTGGAGGAGCTGCTCGAGCTCCTGGTCGGAGTCGAAGTGATCCTCGATGGCGCGCTTGGAGGCGCCGGTGATGAACACCAGGCGCGTGGCGCCCGCGGCCAGCGCCTCCTCCACCGCGTACTGGATGAGGGGCTTGTCGACCACCGGCAGCATCTCCTTGGGACTCGCCTTGGTCGCTGGCAGGAAGCGCGTGCCGCGTCCGGCCACCGGAAAGACGGCGGTGCGGATCACGGACTTCGGTGTCATCCTCATCGGCACTCTCCAGGGTCAAATTTGCATGAGGCGAAGTGTATCCATTATGAAACCGCTTTTTCCTCGCTTTTCTCCGCCCATTTGAACACCGCCGGCCGCATGCTGTCCCACGAGCGGCACTTGGGGCAGCGCCAGTACCAGCCCACGCTGAGCAGGCCGCAGTCGTCGCACTGATAGCGCCCGCCGGTGTCCCCGATCCGCGTCAGCAGGGCCCCGAGCGAGCGCGCGTCGGCCGCGGATTCCGTCTCCGAGCCCGCCTCCCCCGCAATGTCGGGGAGCCGGCGCACCTCCTGCGGCGGCAACGCCGTCGCCAGCAGCCAGACGAGTTGCCTGGAGCTGATCGTGCCGTTGCGGCGCAGTCGCAGCGCGATCTCGGACAGCACGTCCTCCGGCCGGGCCTCGCCCCAGAGTCCGAGCACGCGCGGGATGATCTCGAGGGCGAGCTCCGGCGACTCCTCCAGCGCCTTGAGGTACAGGCCGAGGGCGCCCGCCGAGTCACCCGCCAGCTCCGTGATCCGCGCCGTCAGCACGTCCGCGCGCGGCAGGTCCTCCTGGTGCGTGCGCGCCTGACGCAGGAGCGTGCGCGCGCGCTCCGCGTCCCCCTGCACCAGCGCCTGCTCCGCGAGCTCGCAGAGGTAATGCGCCGCCACCCGCCGGCGCTCCATCTGCACCGGCTGCGGCAACGCATGGAAGATCTTCAGGGCGTTGGCCCAATCCCCCTGGGACTCGTAGATCCGCACCAGATGGTCCATCGCCGCCTTGCGGTACTCGCGTGAGGCCGACAGCTCCTCGAGCAGCCGCTCCGCCCGGTCCATCAGCCCGGCGCTCAGGTAATCGAGCGCCAGCGCGAAAGCCGCCTTGTCATTGAGCGACGAGCTTCCCTGGTCGCGCATGCGCGAGTGGATCGCGATCGCCCGGTCGACCTCGCCCCGCCGTCGAAAGAGGCTCCCGAGCGCGAATTGGATTTCCGCCGCGTCCCCGTCCGCCTCCGCCATGCGGGCAAAGATCTCCACCGCGTGATCGAACCGGTCGTTGATGAGGTGATCGAGCCCAACATAGTAGTCGCGCGGCAGGCGTACCGTCCGCGCAGCGCTTGCGCGCCGCCCCAGAAAGAAGGCCGCCACGCCGACGGCGACGAAAGCCAGCGCAAGCAGCAGGGCAGGCAGCTCGATCACGACTGCATTTTACATTGGCCCGAAGTCGCCTGGCGGCGCTTCGGGCGGCCAGGGGCACTTACTTTTTCGACCTCGCGGCCCAGGGAGCGGCCCTGGGCCGCTCAATCACTTGCTTTCGCACTAATCCGTGATGGGACTATCCGCGCCATCGTTGACGCGCTCGCGCAGGTCCTTGCCGGGTTTGAAATGAGGCACGTATTTGCCGGAGAGCGCCACCGCCTCTCCCGTCTTGGGGTTGCGTCCCTGCCGCGGCGGCCGGAAGTGCAGGCAGAAGCTGCCGAACCCGCGGATCTCGATCCGATCGCCCGTGGAGAGCGAGTCGCTCATGATCTCGAGGATCTGTTTCAGCGCGAGCTCGACATCCTTCGACGGCAGGTGCTTCTGCTTGGCCGTGATGATCTCGATGAGCTCGGACTTGGTCATGTTTTTGGTCAAGGCACCCCGTCCTTCCAGAGGCCGCCGCGCGATGCGGCGGCCCTGGAAATTAGAGAGCAAACCACACGATCAGCTGCGATCCCCGATGTGCTCCTTGAGCAGGTCGCCCAGGCTCGTGCCCGTGGGCGCCCCTTCCGAGGAGCGATAGCTCTGCACCGCTTCCGCTTCCTCGTGCGCTTCCTTCGCCTTGATCGAGAGCGTGATCGCGCGCGACTTGCGGTCGACGCCCGTGAACTTCGCCTCGACCTCGTCGCCCACCTTCAGCACGGTGCGCGCATCCTCCACGCGGTCGCGGCCGAGCTCCGAGGCACGCAGCTGCCCCTCGACCCCGTTGCCGAGATCGATGAGCGCGCCGCGGGCATCCACTTCCTTGACCACGCCCTTGACGATCGTGCCCTTCGGATACTCGGCGATGTAGCTCGAGAACGGGTCCTTGGCGAGCTGGCGGACGCCCAGGCTGATGCGCTCGCGCTCCGGGTCGATCGACAGCACCATGGCCTCGACCGTCTGGCCCTTCTGGTAGTTGCGCACCGCTTCCTCCCCCGGGACGTCCCAGGAGATGTCGGACAGGTGCACCAGGCCGTCGATGTTGCCGGAGAGGCCGATGAAGATGCCGAAGTCGGTGATCGACTTGATCTGGCCCGACACCTTGTCGCCGCGGTTGTAGTTCTCCGCGAACTCCTTCCACGGGTTGGCCTTGCACTGCTTGAGGCCCAGGGAGATGCGGCGGCGGTCCTCGTCGACGTCGAGCACCATCACCTCGACCTCCTGGCCGGTGTGCACGACTTTCGCCGGGTTGACGTTCTTGTTGGTCCAGTCCATCTCCGACACGTGCACCAGGCCCTCGACGCCGTCCTCGATCTCGACGAAGGCGCCGTAGTCGGCGATGTTGGTGACCTTGCCGAAGACACGGGTGTGCGGCGGATAGCGGCGCGCGATGTTCTCCCACGGGTCGGCGCCGAGCTGCTTCAGCCCCAGGCTGACACGCGAGCGCTCGCGGTCGAACTTCAGGATGCGGACGTCGATCTCGTCGCCGACCTTCACCACCTCGGAGGGGTGCTTGACGCGCTTCCACGCCATATCGGTGATGTGCAGCAGGCCGTCGATGCCGCCCAGGTCGACGAACGCGCCGTAATCGGTGAGGTTCTTGACCGAGCCGTGCACGACCGAGCCTTCCTGCAGGTTCTCGAGCAGCGCGCTGCGCTCCGCGGAGAACTCCTGCTCCACCACCGCGCGGCGGGAGACCACCACGTTGTTGCGCTTCTGGTCGAGCTTGATCACCTTGAACTCGAGCGGCTTGCCCTCGAGATAGGAGGTGTCGCGGACCGGGCGCACGTCGACGAGCGATCCCGGGAGGAACGCCCGCACGTTGTCGATCTCCACCGTGAAGCCGCCCTTGACGCGGCCGGTGATGATGCCGGTGACGATCTCCGACTTGTTGAATGCCTCCTCGAGCCGCGTCCAGGTGCGGGCGCGCTTCGCCTTCTCGCGCGAGAGGCGCGTCTCGCCGGTGCCGTCCTCGACCGAGTCGAGAGCGACCTCGACCTGATCGCCGGACCTGACCTCGACCTCCCCGCGCTCGTTCTTGAACTGCTCGAGGGGGATGACGGCCTCGGATTTCAGGCCCACGTTGACGACGACGACGTCAGGAGTGACGTCGACCACCAGCCCGGTGAGGATCATCCCGGGGCGGATGCGTTGGTTGGCGAGACTCTGCTCGAAAAGCTGTGCAAAACTTTCTGTCATACGCTCTGTCAATAAATTCACTGGTACCTCGTGCTCCTCCTTGCGGGGCCAGGCAGATGCAAACACGGCGCGCGCCTCCTGCGGCGCACCGGCCTTGAAAAACTTTCAGCGAGATCTCGTCAGGCCCGGCGTGGCCAAAGCGATCGCCGGGCTCCGAGCTCCAGCACGCGACCGACGACCTCCTCGATGGAGAGACCCGTCGAGTCGATCAGCTCCGCGTCGGGGGCGGGGATCAGAGGGGCCACCGCCCGCGTCGAATCCCTCGCGTCCCGCTCGGTGATCTCGCGCGAAAGGGCGGAAAGGCTAACACCGGACCCCTTGTCTTTCAACTGCTTATAGCGCCGCAGGGCCCGCTCGTCCGCGCTCGCCGTAAGGTAGATCTTGAGGCGGGCCCGGGGAAAGACGACCGTCCCCATGTCCCGGCCGTCCGCCACGAGGCCCGGGGGGCAGGCAAAGGCCCGCTGACGCTCCAGAAGGGCCGTCCGGACCGCCGGCCAGGCGGCCACCCGGGAAGCCCCCTGTCCGGCCTTCTCGGTGCGGATGGCCTGGGTGACGTCCCGACCCTCCAGCAGGACCTGCTCGCCGCCGTCCGGGCTCACCCCGAAGACCACGTGCATGGCGGTCGCGAGCCGCGCGTGGCCCTCCACATCGGCCGGATCGAGCCCCCGGTCCAGACCCGCATGGGCCACCAGCCGGTAGAGGGCTCCGCTGTCCAGGAGGTGCCAGCCCGCCTGCTGCGCCACCGCCCGGCTGATCGTGCCCTTTCCAGAGCCGCTCGGGCCGTCGACGGCGACGACAGGCACGCCGGTCATGAAATTTCGATCTGCAGCCCCGCCGCGCGGGCGATCTCGAGAAAGCCCGGAAAGGAAGTGGCGACGTTCGCGACGTCGCGGATCTCGATGGGACGGCGCGCCGCCAGCCCCGCGATGGCGAAGGCCATGGCGATCCGATGATCCCCGTGGCTCTCGATGACGCCGCCGCCGAGATCCTTCCCACCCTTGATCCGGAGCCCGTCCTCGAGCAGCTGATTCTCCACCCCGAGCACGGTGAGGCCCTGGGCCATGGCCGCGAGGCGGTCGCTCTCCTTGACGCGCAGCTCCAGCGCCCCGCGGACCAGGGTCTCGCCTTCCGCCACCGCCGCGGCGACGAAGAACGCCGGAAACTCATCGATCGAGAGCGGCACCAGGGATTCCGGCACGCGGACGCCCTTCAGCCGGCTCTTGCGTACCTCGATGTCGGCGATCGGCTCGCCGCGCGAGGGGACGTCCTGCTGCACAGGATGCACCCGAATATCGGCTCCCATGAGCCGCAGCATATCGAGCAGACCCGTACGCGTGGGATTGACGCCGACATTGCGCAGCAGGAGACCATGCTCGGCCGCGAGACAGCCCGCCACGAGAAAGAATGCGGCGGAAGAGAAGTCCGCCGGCACGGCCACCGACGTGCCGGTGAGCCGCTGTCCGCCCGCGACGGCCACCGTCGCGCCCTGCCGTAAAACCTCGACGCCAAATGCCGTCAGCATCCGCTCCGTGTGGTCCCGCGACGGCGCCGGCTCCGTCACCCGGGTATGGCCGAAGGCGTTCAGACCGGCGAGCAGCACGGCCGATTTCACCTGGGCGCTCGCAACCGGCAAGGCGTAGTCGATCCCCCGCAGCTTCGGCGTGCCGCGGATCTCCACCGGCGGCCGGCCGTCGTGCGTGCGGATGTCGGCGCCCATCAGGCGCAGCGGAGTCGCCACCCGCTCCATCGGCCGCCGCATCAGCGACTCGTCGCCAATCAGCGTGGAGTCGAACGCCCGCGGCGCGAGGAGCCCCATGAAAAGCCGCATCGCGGTGCCCGCGTTGCCCATGTCGAGCGGCACATCCGCAGCCCTCAGCCCCTCGAGCCCGACGCCGCTGACCCGCACCCGCTGCGGCTCCGGCCGCTCGATGCGCACCCCGAGCGCCTGCAGCGCGCGCAGGGTGGCGAGACAATCCTCGCCGGCGAGGAATCCCGTGATCTCGGTCCGACCCGCGGCGATGCCGCCCAACATCAGCGACCGGTGGGAGATCGACTTGTCGCCGGGCACCGTGAGCTCGCCCGCGACCGTGCCGCCGGGCTCGACCCGATAACACGCGCTCTTGCCGGTGGGCGTCGTCATGGCCGCCACTCTACAGCACCGCGCGCGGATAGGAGCCGAGCACGCGAAAGAGCGAGGCGCGGCGCTCGAGCGCCCGAAGCGCGCGGGCCACGTGCGCGTCCTCGGCATGGCCGTCGATGTCGATGAAGAAGATGTAGTCCCATTTGCGCTTGTGCGAAGGGCGTGACTCGATGCGCGTCATGCTGACGCGGTGTTGCGCGAGCGGCTCGAGCAGTCGATGGAGCGCGCCGGGCGAATCGGTATCGGCGATGGAGACGAGGAGCGTGGTCCGATCCTGACCGCTCGCCGCGAGGAGCTTGCGGCCGAGCACGAGGAAGCGCGTGGTGTTGTCGGCGCGGTCCTCGATCTCCGCCGCGAGGATCTTCAGGCCGTAGACCTCGGCCGCGGTCTCCCCCGCGATCGCGGCAGTGCCGCGCTCGTCACGCGCGCGGCGGGCGGCCTCGCCGTTGCTCGACACGGGCACGAGCTCGACGCCCGGCAGATGCTCCTGCAGCCAGCCGCGGCACTGGGCGAGCGACTGCGGGTGCGAGCAGATGCGCACGATCCGCCCGAGGGCGCCCATGTTGCCCATGAGGTGATGACGGATGCGCAGCTCCACCTCGCCGCAGATCTTGAGCGGCGAGCCGATGAAACGGTCGAGGGTGTGGTTCACCGTGCCCTCGGTGGAGTTCTCGATCGGCACCACGCCGAAGTCCGCCGCGGCGGATTCCACCTCGTGGAAGACCTCGTCGATCGAGCCCAGGGGCAAAGCGCGCACCGAGTGGCCGAAGTGCGTGAGCACGGCCGTCTGGCTGAAGGTCGCCTCCGGGCCCAGGTAGGCGACCTTGAGCGGCTCCTGCTGCGCCAGGCAGGCCGACATGATCTCGCGGAAGAGGCGCACCACCTCCTCGTCGCGCAGCGGACCGCGGTTGCGCTCCCGGGCGCGGCGCAGCACCTGCGCCTCGCGCTCCGGCCGATAGAAGTCCACGGTGTGGCCGTCGCGGCTCTTGGAGATGCCGACCTGCTGCGCGAGCTTCGCGCGCTCGCTGATCAGGCGGTGAATCTGCTCATCGACGGCGTCGATACGCCCCCGCACCGCCTCCAGCTTCGTGGTGTCGGGCAGGCCGCCGGCAGCGGCCTTCTTGCTTGCGGCGCGCTTGCCGGCCATGGCGTGCGCTCAGACCAGCCGCGCCGAGAGGACGCCCGGGATGGCGCGGATACTGTCCAGCAGGTCATCGCCCACCGCCCCATCGAGATCGATGAGCGTATAGGCGTACTCGCCCCGCGACTTGTTGAGCAGGTCGGCGATGTTGATCCTGGCGCCGGCGAGGCAGGTCGAGATCTGCCCGACCATGTTGGGCACGTTGCTGTTGACGATCGCGAGGCGGGTCGTGCCGGGGACGCGCGGCAGCACCGCCTCCGGGTAGTTGACGCTGTTGCGGACGTTGCCGTTTTCCAGGAAATCGCGCACCTGATCGGCGACCATGATGGCGCAGTTCTCCTCCGCTTCGCCGGTCGAGGCGCCGAGATGCGGCAGCGTGACGACCTTCGGATGATCCTTGAGAAGGTTGGTCGGGAAGTCGCAGACGTAGCCGTGCAGGCGCCCGGCATCGAGCGCCGCCACCACGGCCGGATCGTCGACGATCCCGGCGCGCGAGAAGTTGAGCAGCACGCTGCCCTTCTTCATGAGGCGCAGGCGCGATTCGTTGACGAGCCTGCGCGTCTGATCGTTGAGCGGCACGTGCACCGTGACCGCATCGGCGCGGGCGAAGAGATCGTCGAGCGACAGCGCCTGCTCCACGCTCGAGGAGAGCTGCCAGGCGCGCTGCACGGTGATCTGCGGATCGTAGCCGAGCACGCTCATGCCGAGCGCCTCGGCGGAGTTGGCCACCTCCACGCCGACCGCGCCGAGGCCGACCACGCCGAGCGTGCGCCCGGGGAGCTCGAAGCCGACGTAATTCTTCTTGCCCTTCTCGACCGCCTCGTCGATCGCCTTGTCCTCGCCGCTGAGCGAGCGCGCGAAGGCCCAGGCCTGGCAGACATTGCGGGCGGCGAGGAACAGGCTCGCGAGCACGAGCTCCTTGACCGCGTTGGCGTTGGCGCCCGGAGCGTTGAAGACGGCAATGCCGCGGCGGCTCAGGTCCGCGACCGGGATATTGTTGACCCCCGCGCCCGCGCGGCCGACGGCGCGCACGGTGTCCGGGATGGCGGCGCCGTGCATGTCCGCGGAGCGGACCAGGATGGCATCCGGACGCTCGAGCCCCGAGGCGACCTCGTAACGGTCGCGCGGCAGGCGCTCGAGGCCGCGCGCGCTGATGTTGTTGAGCGTCAGAATTCGGTACTTCATGGTTTCAACCGTGACGGCGCTGGAATTCCTTCATGAAGGCGGTGAGCGCCTGCACGCCCTCGAGCGGCATGGCGTTGTAGAGGCTCGCGCGCATGCCGCCGACCGAGCGGTGGCCTTCGAGGCTCACGAGCCCCGCGGCCTTCGCCTCGGCGATGAAGGTGGGATCGAGCTCCGGCCGCGCCAGCGTGAAGGGCACGTTCATCCACGAGCGGCAGGGCTTCGCCACCGGATTGCGGTAGAAGCCGGAGTCGTCGATGGTGCGGTAGAGCAGCTCGGCCTTGGCGCGGTTGCGCGCTGCCATCGCCTCCAGTCCGCCCTGCGCCTGTACCCACTTGAGCACGAGCCCGCAGATGTACCAGCCGAAAGTCGGCGGCGTGTTGAGCATGGAGCCCTCAGCGGCCATGGCTTGGTAGTCCCACACGGACGGGGTACCCGGACGCGCCTTACCAAGGAGGTCCTCACGTACGATGACAACACAAAGACCCGACGGACCGATGTTCTTCTGCGCGCCAGCGTAGATCAGCCCGAACTTCGAGACTTCGATGGGCCGGGAGAGAATGGTGGACGACATGTCCGCGACGAGCGGCACCCCGCCGGTCTGCGGCACGTACGGATACTCCACCCCGCCGATCGTCTCATTCGGCGTGTAGTGGAAGTAGGCGGCGCCCGGGGTCAGGTCGAGGCTCCCCTGCTCCGGCACGGTGGTGTATTTCGATGCGGCCTCATCGCCGGCGACATGGACCTGCAGCTGCAGACGCTTCGCCTCGCCGATCGCCTTCTTAGACCAGGCGCCGGTGTTCACGTAGTCGGCCACGGCGCCGGGCGCGGCGAGATTCATGGGGACGGCGGCGAACTGGCCGGTCGCGCCGCCCTGCAGGAACAGCACCTTGTAGCCGGCCGGCACGGCCAGCAGCGAGCGCAGTACGCTCTCGGCCTCCGCGGCCACGGCGCTGAACGCCTTGCTGCGGTGGCTGACTTCCATCACCGACATGCCGCTGCCGCGCCAGTCGGTCATCTCCTCACGAGCCTGCTCGAGAACTTCCAGCGGCAGAGCCGCCGGTCCGGCGGCGAAATTGTAGACGCGCACGACTGACCTTCGGGTTCGGTTGAGAAAGCAGTGGACTGCGGATACTACCAAGCACGCATTGGCCATGGGCGGAAATCGTCGAGACGGTTTCCGCGCGACCCTACACGTTTCGCCGCGGGCCAGGGAGCGGCCCTGACCCGCCGTGCCTGTGATCAGCCGGCCGGGGGCTGGTCGCTCTCGGCCGGACCCTCTTCGGCGGCGTCGCCCTCGAGGCTCTCGATGCGCTCGATACCGACCAGGCGCTCGCCCTCCGAGAGGCGGATGAGCCGCACGCCCTGGGTGTTGCGCCCGAGCTCCGAGACCTCATCGACGCCCGTGCGCACGAGCGTGCCGGTCGAGCTGATCAGCATGATTTCCTGGCCGGGCAGCACCTGCAGCGCCGCGACCGTGGTGCCATTGCGGTCCGAGGTCTGCATGGCGATGACGCC
>JASHVV010000075.1 GCA_030044385.1 Gammaproteobacteria bacterium | reverse complement strand
ATCGACCCTGCGCGAGATCGACTCCCCTCTCGTCGCCGACCTTGCCGGGCGCATCGGCGAGCACCGCGACGTCGTGGACCTGCTCGGCAAGGCGATCGCGGAAGAGCCGTCCACGTTCGTTCGCGAGGGCGACGTCATCGCGCCGGGCTATGATGCAGAGCTCGACGAGCTGCGCAGGATCGCGACCCATACCGACGAATTCCTGCTGGAGCTCGAGCAGCGCGAGCGCGAGCGCTCCGGCATCGCGGGGCTGAAGCTGGGCTACAACCGCGTGCAGGGCTTCTTCATCGAGATCTCGCGCAAGGATGCCGAGCGCGCGCCGAAGGATTACATCCGCCGGCAGACGGTCAAGTCCGCGGAGCGTTTCATCACGGCGGAGCTCAAGAGCTTCGAGGATCGGGTCCTCGGCGCACGCGAGCGCGCGCTGGCACGGGAGAAGGAGCTCTACGAAGCCGTCCTGACACGGCTCACCGATACCCTCGCACCGCTCCAGGGCACCGCGGCCGCGCTTGCGGAGCTCGATGCGCTCGCGGCGCTCGCGGAGCGGGCGTGCGCTCTGCAGTGGACCGCGCCGCAGCTCGTGGCGGACCCGGTGCTGCGGATCCAGGGCGGCCGGCACCCGGTCGTCGAGCGCTTCGCCTCGGCGCCATTCGTGCCGAACGATCTCGGGCTCGACTCCGCCCGGCGCATGCTCATCATCACCGGTCCCAACATGGGCGGCAAGTCGACCTACATGCGCCAGGCGGCGCTCATCGCGATCCTGGCGCACCTGGGCAGCTATGTGCCGGCCGATCACGCCGTCATCGGCCCCATCGACCGCATCTTCACCCGCATCGGCGCGGCGGATGACCTGGCCGGAGGACGATCCACGTTCATGGTGGAGATGACGGAGGCCGCCAACATCCTCCACAACGCCACGGACCGAAGCCTGATCCTCATGGACGAGATCGGACGGGGTACCAGCACGTTCGACGGGCTCTCGCTCGCGTGGGCGATGGCGCATCACATCGCGACCCGCATCAGGTCCTTCACGCTGTTCGCCACGCATTATTTCGAGCTGACCAGCCTGGCAACCGAAGTGGAAGGCTGCGCGAATGTCCATCTCGATGCCACCGAGCACGGCGACGGCATCGTATTCCTGCACGCCGTGAAAGAGGGACCGGCGAGCCGCAGCTACGGACTGCAGGTTGCGCAGCTCGCGGGCGTCCCGCGCGATGTCATCGGCCAGGCACGCCGCTACCTGGAAGCTCTGGAGTCACAGCGGGATCGGCTCGACGGCGCGGACCGCGACGCACGCGATGGCAAGAGAGCGCAAAAGGAGCTGCCGCTCTTCACCGCCGCGCCGCCGCAAGCACCGCCCGATCCCGTGCACGAGGCGCTGACCGCGCTCGATCCCGACGAGATGACTCCCAAGGCTGCGCTGGAAGCTCTCTACCGGCTGCGACGGTTGCTGGATTGAGGGTCCTGCGGCCGAGCCACCCTCCTATCTCAGCGAGAACCGCCCGTCCCTGAGAAAGAGTCCCGTCTCCCGCGCCACTCGCGGCGATACCAACATCCCCATGTGACTGACGGGCAGCACCGTGTGGTCCGACGCGCCCGGGAGCCGCGTCTCGCTGACGCCGACCGTGCCGTCACACTCTTCGTCGAACCCTGCGAGAAACTGGCCAAGACCCACGGGCTGGCTGCCGGCGATGATCCCGAGCGGGCGGCCGAAGGTCCAGCTCCGCTCGCGCGGCCGCAGCAGCTCGTCGGCTACCGACGGCCCCATGAGCGCGCTCACGAACCGCGACCGGGCCGCCCCCACGGCCGCGCGGCTCTCGAGGCAGGGCGTGCCGAGGAACACCACGCGGCCTGGCGACTGCCCGGGGTAACGCTCGAAGAAGCGGTAGATGACCAGCCCGCCGAGACTGTGCCCCACGAAATGCACCGCGGGAGCCTCGAGGGAGCTCACGAAGCTCTGCAGACTCGCCGTGATCTCCTCCATGCTCGACATGACGGCGGAGTAGAGGAACGCGTGCGTCTGGAAGCCGAACTCGCGCTGCAGCCGGTTCGCGAGCAGCAGCGATTCCCCGCCGGGCATCCATAGCCCGTGCACGTAGACCACGTGTTGCGCCGCATCCTCTTTCATCGCGCCGGAAAATCAGCGCGGCCGCCGCAGCCGCCTCCGCCCACGGTACCAGGATTCGCGCTTCCCGGCGCAGAAGCTGGCACCCAGGCACAGGCATGTGCCCCGCCGCCGCAGGTGGCGGAGCCTCGAGCAAAAACCACGCTTAGCCGCTTCGGCGTTGCTCGAGGCGCGCTGGGCCGGGCAGGAGCCCGGATCCAGCGCTTCAAACCACAGGCGTCCGCACCCGGATGTGCAGCTCGCGCAGCTGCTGCTCGCCGACCTCCGTGGGCGCATCGGTCAGCGGATCGGCCGCGGTCTGTGTCTTCGGGAAGGCGATGACCTCACGGATGCTGTCCGCGCCGGCCATGAGCATCGCCAGGCGGTCGAGCCCGAACGCGATGCCGCCGTGCGGCGGGGCGCCGAACTTCAGCGCATCGAGCAGGAAGCCGAACTTCTTCGCCGCCTCCTCCGCTCCGATCCCGAGCAGGTCGAACACCGTCGACTGCATCTCCTGCCGGTGGATACGCACCGACCCGCCGCCGATCTCCGATCCGTTCAACACCATGTCATAGGCCTTGGCGAGGGCCTTCTCCGGGTCCGCGCGCAGCGCCGCCGGATCGTCGACCTTGGGCGAGGTGAAGGGATGGTGCATCGCGACCCAACGCCGCTCGTCCGCGTCCCATTCGAACATCGGGAAATCGACGACCCAGAGCGGCCGCCAGCCCTGTTGGACCAGCTTCAGGTCCTGGCCGATCTTCAGGCGCAGGGCCCCGAGCGCGTCGCTGACCACCTTGGCGCTGTCGGCGCCGAAGAAGATCAGGTCGTTGTCCGCGGCTCCCGTGCGCTCCAGGATGCCGGCGATCGCGGCATCGCTCAGGAACTTGATGATGGGCGACTGCAGGCCATCGCGGCCGCGGGCGCGCTCGTTGACTTTGATGTAGGCGAGGCCCTTGGCCCCGTAGCGCCCGACGAATTCCGTGTAACCATCGACGGCTGAGCGCGGCATCGCGCCGCCGCCCGGCACGCGCAGCGCCGTCACCCTGCCCTTCGGGTCCTTGGCGGGACCGGCGAACACCTTGAAGTCGCAGTCCCTGACGAGGTCGGCCACATCCGCGAGCTCGAGCGGAATGCGCAGGTCCGGCTTGTCGGAGCCGTAGCGGCGCATCGCCTCGGCGTAGGTCATGCGCGGGAAGGGATCGGGCAGCGCCTCGCCCATCACCTCCTTGAAGAAGTGCCGTGTCAGTCCCTCCATCAGCTCCATGATCTGGGTCTGTGTCAGGAAGGAGGTCTCGATGTCGAGCTGGGTGAACTCCGGCTGCCGATCGGCGCGCAGGTCCTCGTCGCGGAAGCAACGCACGATCTGGTAGTAGCGGTCGAAGCCGGCGATCATCAGCAGCTGCTTGAAGATCTGCGGCGACTGCGGCAGCGCGAAGAACTTGCCGGCGTGGGTGCGGCTCGGAACCAGGTAGTCGCGTGCGCCCTCGGGAGTCGCCTTGGTCAGCATCGGCGTCTCGAGGTCGATGAAGCCGTTTCCATCGAGAAAACCACGCATGGCGCGCGTGATGCGATGCCGCAGGCGCAGACGCTGACTCATGACCTCGCGGCGGAGGTCGAGATAGCGGTACTTGAGACGGACCTCCTCACCAACCTGCTCGTCCAGCTGGAAGGGCAGCGGCTCCGAGCGGTTGAGGAGCTCCAGCTCTCCGGCCAGCAGCTCCACCCGGCCGGATGCGAGGTTCGTGTTCACCGTCCCCGACGGACGCTCGCGGACACGTCCCTTCACACGAATGACGAACTCATTGCGCAGCCGCTCCGCCTCGCGGAAGACCTCCGCTGCGTCGGGATCGAAGACCACCTGAAGCAGGCCCTCGCGATCGCGCAGGTCCACGAAAATGATCCCGCCATGATCCCGCCGCCGGTGTACCCAGCCGGCCACCTCGACCGTGGTGCCGATCAGCGGGTCCCCGACCTGTCCGCAGTAATGAGTGCGCATAAGGGCGGCGATGTTACGGAGCGCCCTGGGGCCCCGCAACCAAAACCGCCGCGCCTTGCAGGGTGCCCGCGCGCAGCCGCTCGAGCGCCCGATTCGCCTCGCTCAGCGGGAAGGTCTCCACGGTCGGCGTCAGGCCGAGCTGTGCGGCAATCGCCAGGAACTCCTCGCCGTCGGCGCGGGTGAGATTGGCGACGGAGCTGACGGAGCGCTCGCCCCAGAGGAGCTCATAGGGGAAGCGGGGGACATCGCTCATGTGGATTCCGGCACAGACCACCCGGCCGCCGGGGCGGACCGCCGCCAGCGCCGCGGGCACCAGGGCGCCGACCGGCGCGAAGAGAATGGCCGCATCCAGCAGGTCCGGCGGCGCCGCCCCGGAATTGCCTGCCCAGACCGCGCCGAGCTCGCGGGCGAAAGCCTGGGACTCGAGGTCGCCCGGCCGGGTGAAGGCGAAGACGCGCCGGCCCTCGGCGCGAGCCACCTGTGCCAGCAGGTGCGCAGCGGCGCCGAAGCCGTAGAGGCCGAGATTCGTGCCGGGGCCGGCCGCCCGGTAGGCGCGATAGCCGATGAGTCCCGCGCAGAGGAGCGGCGCGAGCTGCGCGGCAGGCGTGCCCGCCGGCAGGGGCAGGCAGAAGCGGGCATCGGCGAGGACTTCCTCCGCGTAGCCGCCATCGACGGAATAGCCGGTGAAGCGCGCGTACTCGCAAAGATTCTCCTGGCCAGCACGGCAGTAGCGGCAGAGGCCGCAGGCCTGGGCGAGCCAGGGCACGCCGACGCGGTCGCCCGGGCGCCAGCGCATCACCGAAGGACCAGCCTCGGCCACCGTGCCCACGATTTCGTGACCCGGCGTGACGGGGTAATGGATGTGGGGCAGCTCGCCGTCCAGAAGGTGCAGGTCCGTGCGACAGACGCCGCAGGCCTCGACGGTGATGCGGACCTGGTGCTCGCCGAGAGGCGCCAGCGCCACTTCTTCCAGGCGCAGCGGCGAGCCGGGAGCCGGGAGTCGCATCGCCTTCATCGGCGCCTACCGATGCTCAGGCCG
>JASHVV010000074.1 GCA_030044385.1 Gammaproteobacteria bacterium | reverse complement strand
CACGATGCCGCGCCCCTTCTCAAACGAGGATCCAACGACCTTGCGGCGCTGATCGGGGACGGCTGGTACGCATCCGCATTCAGCTGGACGAATGAGCGCTATTCGCTCGGCGACAGCCCGCGCCGCTTCCTCGCACAGCTGGTGTTGGACTATTCGGACGGCAGCCGTGAGGTCATTGCGACCGATGCGAGCTGGCGTCTCGGTCCCTCCGCCGTGCGCTCATCGGAGATCTACAACGGTGAGGATTACGATGCCCGCAAGGAGCACTGCGAGTGCGATCGGCCGGCCGCGATCGGCAGCGCGCCGCCGGCGCGGCGGGTGGCGCAGATCGATCCGCCCATCCGCGCGCTGCAGTCGCTCGCCCCCCATAAGCTCACCCAGCCGCGGCCCGGTGTGTGGGTATTCGACTTCGGCCAGAATTTCGCCGGCTGGTGCCGTCTGCGCGTCAAGGGCCCGGCCGGCACGGCCGTACGTCTGCGCCATGCGGAGATTCTCCTTGCGGACGGCGGCATCGACTGCGCGAACCTGCGCGGCGCCCGCGCCACCGACACCTACACGTTGCGCGGCGATCCGGCGGGGGAAGTGTACGAGCCGCACTTCACCTATCACGGCTTCCGTTACGTGGAGCTCACCGGCTATCCGGGCAGGCCGGACCTCACCTCGATCGAAGGCATCGTGGCGCACACGGACGCGCGGCAGACCGGAGCCCTGGCGCTCGAGAATTCGCTGGCGCAGCGGATCTGGCACAACGCGCTCTGGAGCCAGCGCTCGAACTTCTTCGGCGTGCCGACGGATTGTCCGCAGCGCGACGAGCGCATGGGCTGGATGGGCGATATCCAGGTATTCCTCGATGCCGCGGCTTTCAACATGGACGTGGACGCCTTCATTCGCCGCTTCATGGGCGAGGTCCGCGCCGGCCAGACCGCCGACGGCGCGTTCCCCATCGTGACGCCGCAGCCGCGCTCTTTCCCGGAGATGGTGACCGCGGGATGGAGCGATGCCGGCGTGATCCTGCCGTGGACGCTCTATCGCCGCTACGGGGACATCGCGGTGATCCAGGAGAACTGGCCCGCCATGCAGCGCTGGCTCGACTACGTGGCGGATGCCAATCCGGACTTCATCTGGCGCCGGCGGCGGGGACTCGACCTCGGGGACTGGCTGTCGGTGGACGCGAAGAGTCCCTCGGACGCGACCACACCGAAGGCGCTCGTCGCGACGGCGTTCTGGGCCCGTTGCGCCAGCCTCATGGCGGAGATGGCGGCGGCCATCGGCCATGCCGACGATGCGGCCCGGTACGCGCGGATGCGCGCCGGCATCGAGGAGGCGTTTGCGCGGGAGTTC
Source organism: Gammaproteobacteria bacterium (assembly GCA_030044385.1). Classification (GTDB taxonomy): domain Bacteria; phylum Pseudomonadota; class Gammaproteobacteria; order Steroidobacterales; family Steroidobacteraceae; genus 13-2-20CM-66-19. The sequence goes on along the minus strand of JASHVV010000074.1, from coordinate 1,372 downwards.
GTCCGGTCCGACGGCACCGTGGGCAATGACAGCCAGACCGGATACTCGCTGTCGCTGCGCTTCGGGCTGGTGCCGGCGCCGCTGCGGGCCGCCGCGGGCGAGCGGCTGGCGGCGGACATCGAGCGGCGCGGCACCCGGCTCTCGACGGGCTTTCTCGGCACACCGTACCTGCTCGATGCGCTGGCGGACACCGGACACGAGCCGCTCGCCGTCGCGCTGCTCCTGCAGACGCAGTATCCCTCGTGGGGATTCATGATCGAGAGGGGCGCGACCACCATGTGGGAGCGCTGGAACGGCGGTCTCGTCGATGCCTCGATGAATTCCTACAACCACTATGCCTACGGCGCGGTGGCCGGCTTCATGTACCGGCGCCTCGCCGGCATCGCCGCGGCGGCGCCGGGCTTCCGGCGCATCGCGGTCGATCCGATCTTCGACCGGCGGCTCGGGCGCGTGCGTGCCCGCTACGACTCCTGCCTCGGGCCGGTCGCGACCGACGTTCGCGGCGACCGCCGCGGCCTCTCGCGCCTCGGGCTCGAGTTGCCGGCCAACTCGATGGCGGAGGTGCGCCTGCCGGGACGTCCGCACGACTGGCTGGAAGGCGGCCGTCCCCTGGGGCACGCGGTGCCACGGCTCATCGGTACCGAGGTCTCGCACTTCACGATCGAGGTCGGGTCGGGACGCTACGACTTCAGGAGAGAGCACACATGAGCCAGCGCAGGATTTGCCTCATTCACACCGCACCCATGATGGTGCAGATCTTCACGCCGCTCTGCAAAGAGCGGTTGCCCGATGTCAAGGTCACCCAGATCATCAACGAGTCGATGATCAAGGACACGATCGAGGCGGGCCGGATCCGCCAGCCGACGATCGATGCGCTCCACACTTTCGCCGACGCCAGCTTCAAGCTGGGAACGGAGCTCGTGATGGTGACCTGCTCGTCCATCGGGCCGGCGGTCGATCTCATTCAGAGCCGCTTCCAGAAGCCCGTGCTGCGGGTCGACGAGCCGATGGCGGAGGCCGCCGTGGCGCGGGGACGGCGGATCGGCGTCGCGGCCACGTTGCGCACCACGCTCGAGCCGACCGCGGAGCTCCTGCAGCGCAAGGCCCGGGAGGCAGGCAAGCCGGTGGAGCTCGTCGAATGCCTCTGCGAGGGTGCCTTCGAGGCCGTGATGGCGGGGGACGCGGAGACCCACGACGCGCTGGTCTCCAAGGCCATGGTCAACAAGCTGGGCGAGGTGGATGTCATCGTGCTGGCGCAGGCTTCCATGGCGCGGGTGATCGACCGGCTGCCGCGGGGCGCGCTCACGGCGCCGGTGCTCTCGAGCCCCGGGCTCGCCGTGGACCACGTGCGCGAGAGACTGGCGCGCCTGCG
>JASHVV010000073.1 GCA_030044385.1 Gammaproteobacteria bacterium | reverse complement strand
TCCGCGCGCAGGCGCTTTACCGTGTAACGGTGGATGCGCGCGAGCAGGCCGCGCTCGCACCATTCCCCTTCCTCGGGCGCCTCCGCGGTGAATCGGCCGTGCATGACCGATCCTTCCGCCTGGAGCGCTGCCAGCGCCGGCGCCAGGCGTGCCGCCGGTACGCCGATCGGCGCCGCCAGGGCCGCGGCGGACACGGGGCCGAGGCCCTGCAGGCGCCCGCGGACGATCTCGCGCAGCGCCTCCTCGGGGCTGCAGGGGCCGGAATAGTCCGCGGGAGGGGTGATGGGCGGCTCAGGCCGCGGATCGGAGAAGAGCGCCTGGAAGAGCGGCAGGCGCTCGGCGGCGACCCAGAGGGTTGCACCCCCCGCGGTCAGGCGCCCGGCCCTGCGGGCGGCGGCGAGGGACGAGGCCCACGCGGCCCAGTCCGGCCGCCGGCCGATCTCCGCCGCCGTCATGAAGGTGAGCCATCCCAGCGCATCGTGCAGCTCGTCGGCGTCGCTCGCATCGGGCCAGGCTTGCGCGCGCACCCGCTCGATGGCCGCCGGATCCAGGGCGCCCAGATCCCCGGCCGCCTCGGGGTCCAGCCAGCGCCGACTCAACACCGCCTGGGTGCGCCGCTCCTCCAGCGGCGCATCGTCGAGGAATGCGTAGGGCCGCGCCGACAACACCTCCAGGGCGAGCGGCGAAGGCTCGGTGACATCGCGCGCCGCCGCCTGGATGGCGCCGCTCTCCAGCCCGCGCAGCAGCGACTCCAGTCCCTCGATGTCCATCGCCTCCTGCAGGCAATCGCGGATCGCCTGCCGCACGAGCGGATGGTCGGGGATCTCGAGCTCGCCGGTGAGGTTTTCGGCGCACGCCTGGCTGTCGGGGAACACCGAGGCCAGGAGATCCTCCGCCGCCATGCGGGCGAGCGGCGCCGGCACCTTGCGGCCGCCGCGAAACCGCGGCAGCGCGAGTGCGATCACCGCGCTCCAGCGCCAGCGCGCGGGGAACATCGGCGCCGCGCACAGCGCCTGCACCAGCAGCGGACGCACCGTGTTGGAATGCAGGTAGCGCGCCACCTCCGCGAGCTCGAAGCTGTGCGCGGTCGTGAGCGACAGCACGATCGCGTCCTCGGTTGCGGCCGCCTGCAGCTCGAAATTGAACGCGCGGCAGAAGCGCTTGCGCAGCGCGAGCCCCCAGGCGCGGTTCACGCGGCTGCCGTAGGGCGAATGGATGACGAGCTGCATGCCGCCGGCCTCGTCGAAGAACCGCTCGAGCACCACCGTCTCGCGCGTGGGCAGGACCCCGAGGGCGGCCCGCGCGGCCGCGAGGTAGCCCGCGGCCTGCACCGCCGCGGGTGCGGCCACGCCGACTTCCTGCTCGAGCCAGCTCACCGCGCCTTCGAGGCCGCCGTCGAGGCGGCTCTCGACCTCGCGGCGCAGCCGCGAGACACCCTGGGAAAGCTCATCCGAGCGGCCCGGGGCCTCCCCCAGCCAGAAGGGGATCGAGGGCGGCTGGCCGTGCGCGTCCTCCACGCGCACCGTGCCCTGCTCGATGCGCAGGATGCGGTAGGAGCTGTTGCCCAGCTGGAAGACATCGCCCTGCAGGCTCTCGACGGCGAAGTCCTCGTTGATCGTGCCGACGGGCTGCGCTTGCGGCTCGAGCAGCACCGTGTAGTCGGCGGTGTCGGGGATGGTGCCGCCGGAAGTCAGCGCAGTGAGGCGCGCGCCGCGCCGGCCGCGCACCTTGCGGTTGACGGCGTCGTAGTGGATCAGCGCGCCGCGTCGGCCGCGCCGCGTCGTGAAGCCGTCGGCCAGCATGCGCACGATGTCATCGAGCTCGGTGCGCTGCAGGTCGCGGTAAGGATAGGCGCCCTGCAACAGGGCGAAGAGCCCGCCCACGTCCCATTCCCGCGCCGCGGTCTCGGCGACGATCTGCTGGGCGAGCACGTCGAGCGGTTTCGCCGGAATGCGCAGCCGGTCGAGCTCGCCGCGGCGGACGCAGTCGAGCAGCGCCGCGCACTCGATGAGGTCGTCGCGCGACAGCGGGAAGAGCCTGCCCTTGGGCGTGCCGCCGAGGCTGTGCCCGGAGCGGCCGACGCGCTGCAGCAGGGCGGCGACCGATCGCGGCGAGCCGAGCTGACAGACGAGGTCCACGTCGCCGATGTCTATCCCCAGCTCGAGTGAGGCGGTCGCGACCAGCGCCTTGAGCTCGCCGCGCTTCAGGCGCGACTCCGCCGCCAGGCGCAGCTCCTTCGCCATGCTGCCGTGATGGGCCGCGACCTGCGTCTCGCCCATGCGCTCCGACAGATGGCGCGCGACCCGCTCCGCATGCCGGCGCGTGTTGACGAAGATCAGTGTCGTGCGGTGCTCGCCGGCGAGCTGGGCGAGACGGTCGTACACCTGCGTCCAGACGTCGCCCGACATGACCGCCTCGAGCGGCGCGGGCGGCACCTCGATCTGCAGGTCGCGCCGCCGGATGTGACCGGTGTCGATGATGACGCAATCGGCGCGGCCGTCGGCGCCCAGGTGCCGGGTGCCGACGAGAAAGCGGGCCACTTCCTCGATCGGCCGTTGGGTCGCGGATAGCCCGATGCGCGTCAGCCGGCGCCCCGCCAGGGCTTCCAGCCGCTCGAGAGAGAGGGCGAGGTGCAGGCCGCGCTTGTTGCCTACCAGCGCGTGGATCTCATCGACGATGACACTGTGCACGCTCGCGAGCATGCCGCGCCCGGATTCGGAGCCCAGGAGGATGTAGAGTGACTCCGGGGTCGTGACCATGATGTGCGGCGGGCGCCGGCGCATGCTCTGCCGCTCGTGCTGCGGCGTGTCGCCGGTGCGCACGGAGGTGCGGATCTCGATATCGGGCAGCTCCAGCGCGCGCAGCTCATCGCGGATGCCCGCGAGCGGCACCTCGAGGTTGCGCCGGATGTCGTTGGAGAGCGCCTTGAGCGGCGAGACGTAGAGGATGGAGGTCTCGTCCCGCAGCCCGCCGAGCTCCAGCCCCTCGCGCAACAGCCGATCGATGGCGGCGAGGAACGCGGCCAGCGTCTTGCCCGAGCCCGTGGGGGCGGCGACCAGCGTGTGGCGGCCGGCCTGGATCGCCGGCCAGGCCTGCTGCTGCGCCGGCGTCGGCGCCTCGAAGGCGCGCTCGAGCCAGCGGGCGACGGCGGGATGAAAGGCGTCAGGCATGGTCAGCGCAGGGGTGAGGCTCAAGTGCGGTCCGGCCCCGATCAGAGTAGAGTATCTCGATCCCTGATCGAGTGGAGAGCCGCTGGATGTGGAACAAGGCGACCGACCCGGAGGAATCGTTCCGGGACAAGGCCATCTGGTGGTCGGCCGGGATCGTCATCGCCGCCGCCGTCGCCATCGGGGTCTACTACCGGTACTACTCGCCCGTGCCGGCGACGTCTGTGCCGCACCCGGCCGCCGCTCCGCAGCCGGCGCCGCCGCCCGTTCCCGCCATCCAGCATCCGATCCCGCCCACGGCTGAGCAGCCGGCGCAGCCGCTGCCCCCGCTCGACCAGAGCGACTCGGTCGTGGCGGACTCGATGGTCGGCCTCCTGGGCCAGCCCGCGGTGGCGAAGTTCCTCGTGTCCCACCACATCATCCGCGACACCGTGGTCACCGTGGACAACCTGCCGCGTAACAAGGTCGCGGCGGAGCTTCGGCCGGTGCAGCCGACGCCCGGCGACACGGTGGTCGAAACCCAGGGCAGCTCGACGGTTCTCAGTCAGCAGAACTACGCGCGTTATGCGCCCTTCGTCGCTGTCGTGCGCTCGATCGACCCGAAGGCGCTGGCCGCCGTCTACTTCCGTCTGTATCCGCTGTTCCAACAGGCGTATGAGAGCCTCGGTTACCCCGGGAAGTACTTCAACGACCGCCTGGTGCAGGCCATCGACAGCCTGCTCGCCACGCCTGACGTACAGGACCCGATCCTGCTCGTGCGCCCCAATGTGTTCTATCAGTTCGCGGATCCCAAGCTGGAGGCGCTGCCCGCCGGACAGAAGCTCCTGATCCGCATGGGTCCCCAGAACGCCGGCATCATCAAGGCGAAGCTGCAGGAGTTCCGCGCGGCCATCACCGCCACGCCGCCGCAGATGACCCAGCCGGGCGCGCCGGCGCCGCAGGGCGGCTCCGGCGACCAGGGCAACTCCGGGGCGCAGCCGAGCCCGCTGCCCCAGGGCACCCAGGCGAGTCCCGGCAACGCGCCGCCGCCGCAGTAACCTGAAGCGGGCGGCGCCGCCGCCCGGCTCTCCGCCGCAGCCATGTCTCTGACATCCGGGCGACCCCGAGCGGCCGTCGCGGTCGCGTCGCTCGCGGTGCTCGCGGCTCTGTCGGGCTGCGCCCGCGCGCCCCATCACGCCGGCTGGGTGATTCACTCCGCCCTCGAGGTCGCCGGTCCGCCGCCCGCCGGCGGCTACCGCCTGGCCTTTCCCTACATCGTCGGGGACCTCTACGGCTCGCCCAACACGGGCAATTTCATCGTGCCGGTGCGCCGTACTCCCGCTGCCTTCACGCTCGACCTCAACCGCACGCAGGCCGCGCTGCAGAGCGAGCTCGAGCCCACCGATTTCACCCTGCGATTCCTCCGGATCACGCCCGCCGCGGCCCGCATCGCCCGGCTGACACCCGTCGCCCTGCAGCGCGCCGGCATCGACCCCGTGGGCACGGTGGATTGGCTGGACGCGCGGTCCCGCAACCCGCTGATGCTGCTCTACATCGATCGGCCGGCGCGGATAGAAGGCGCCATCACCCGCGGCGGCGAGACGATCCGCTATGACATTCGCGCGGCGAAGCCGGGCTATGTCTGGGTGGGCGGCATCCCCGCCGGCGACCACGACACGCTCTATACCGTGGTGCCCTCGCCCCAACATCTGATCCTGACGATCACCACCCGGGGGCACTCTCCATGAAAGCCATCAGAACCTACTCGCTGCAGTTCGAAGCGGATCTGGCCAGGATCGCCCTGGAGGGCGCCGACATTCCCGCGGTGGTCGTGGGCGTGGACGTGGGCTTCACCGGAATGGGGGGCGTCCAACTGCTCGTGCCGGAGGAGTGCATCGAGGCGGCGCTGAAGGTCCTTGCCGACCTTGAAGAGCCACGTCCATGACGGACCCCTCGCTGAGTCACGCACTCGCCCTGGCAGGCTGGCAGAGCTTCTACACGCTCGTGGGCTCGTCGGCGGGCGCGCTCACGGGACTGACTTTTGTCGTGATCACGATCTCGGCGGAGCGGGGCGAGGATACGGGCTCGGCGTCGACGCGCCTCACGGGCACGCGCCTCTTCATCACGCCGACCGCGGTGCATTTCGGTGCGGCGCTGTGGCTGTCGGCATTGATGTGCATCCCCGGGCAGACGGCGCTCGCGCTGGCAGCCCTGCTCGCGGTTACGGGCGTTGCCGGACTGATCTACTGCGGGACTCTGATCAGCCGACTGCTCGGGTTCGCCTCCGGTGCCTACAAGCCGTTCAGCTCCGATTGGATCTGGAACGTCGTTCTCCCGGTGCTCGCGTATCTGGCGCTGGCGGTCACGGGCTTCACCTTGCTGCACGAGGTGGCGGTTTCCCTTTATGCGGTGAGCGCCGCGGTGTTGCTGCTTCTCTTCATCGGCATCCACAACGCGTGGGATGTGGTGGTATGGATGACCACGGAACGCCATGCGCACCGCGAGCGGCAGCGTGAGAAGCGACGATGAGCTCGACCGACTGGTCCCCCGCGAGCTATCTGAAGTTCGAGGACGAGCGCACTCGACCGGCGCGCGACCTGCTGGCAAAAGTGCGCTCCGATGCGGTGCAAAGAATCGTGGATGTGGGCTGCGGACCCGGTAATTCCACGGAATTGCTGACGGCCCGCTATCCGGACGCGGAGGTCACCGGCCTCGACAACTCGCCGGCGATGCTGGAGGAGGCGCGCCGGCGGCTGCCGAACGTGCGCTTCGAGCTCGCCGACGCGGCCGTCTGGCTGCCCAATGCGGACGTCGATCTGGTGTTTGCGAACGCCATCTATCAATGGATTCCCGCCCATCTCGAGCAGCTGCCTCGGGTCCTGGCGGCTCTGCCGGGAGGCGCCACGCTCGCCGTGCAGATGCCCGACAACCTGGCCGAGCCGACGCATCGGCTGATGCGCGAGGTGGCGCTTGCAGGCCCGTGGAGTGGACGTCTCGCCGCCGCGGCGCGCGATCCCCTACCGGCCGCGCGTGTCTATTACGACGCGTTGAAACCCGTGGCGGCGCACCTCGATATCTGGCGCACCACCTACCACCACGTGCTTCGTGGCCCTGACGCCATCGTCGAGTTCGTCCGCGCCACGGGATTGCGGCCTTTCCTCGATCCGCTTTCGGAAGCGGAGCGCGCGGAATTCATCGCCACGTACACGGCCGCAATCGCCGCCGCTCATCCCCCGCTGGCGGACGGCAACGTGCTGCTGGCCTTTCCCCGCCTGTTCCTCGTTGCCGAGCGCAAGAAGGGGTGAACGCGCGGAAGTTGGTCGAGATGCCGCCAGCGGCTACCGCACGTAACGGCTCAAGGGGGCAGCGCCGGGTCGGGAGCGACGACGGGACGGCGCAGCGCCGCGTTGCCGGTGAGGGGGAGCGTGCGGACGGCAATCCAGGCCAGCAACGCCAATGCGGGCAGCGAGAGGATGCTGCCCTCCGGACCGGTGGTACCGCCGCTCAGCCATGCCGGTCCAGTTGGCGCGCTCGTGAGCCATTGTCCGGTGGCGGGCAGGCCGCTGGTGGCGCAGCCGAACACGAACGTCTGCGTCCAGTTCCACGCGGCATGCGCGCCGAGCGCCCACCAGAGCGATCCGGTACGCCACACCGCCAGACAGAAGACCAGCCCGACGCCCACGACCTGCGCGATGCCGATGACGGTCTCGTCCGGGTTGCCAAGATGAGCCAGTCCGAACCAGAGCGACATCACGACGGCGGCGCGGGAGGCATTGCCGGCGCGGGCCAACCGAAAGAACGGGTAGCCACGGAACAGCAGCTCCTCCACGAGAGCGGCGGGCACGAACATCGCGGCCCATAGCAGTCCCGACCCGATCAGCGGTCCGATGCCGTTTCTGGGGCCCACGATCCTGAGGGCATGGGTGAGCGCCAGGATACCCACCAGAGCTGACATGAGGAGGACGCCCCAGAATGCACCCTGTCCGAAGAGAACTGCGGCACGCCGCCCCCGCAACCCGTAGTCCAACCAGGACCGGCGCTCGATCCTGGCCATCACCGCGGTGGCGAGCAGCAAACCGCAGCACTCCGCCAGGATCAGTGCCGTGCGGATTCCCGGCATGAGCTGCGAGCGCAGGGCGCTCATGTCCGCCGGCGTGACACGCGCCAGCAGGTACACGATCCCGAACAGGACGGCCGCGATCGCTATCGCGATGATCAGGAACAGCAGCACCGCCCAG
>JASHVV010000072.1 GCA_030044385.1 Gammaproteobacteria bacterium | reverse complement strand
AACGCGAGCAGCACCAGGGCCACGGCCACCACGCCGCACAGAGCTGTCAGCGCGAGCGCGTAATCCGGGCGGCCGTGGCTCGGGTACGCGGCGGCAATGGCCGCTTGCAGCGCGCCGTTGAAGGAAGTCAGTAAATTGCCCAGCTGATAGACCACGCCGGGAAAGGTGGCGCGCATGCCTTCGGGCGACAGCTCGTTGAGATGCACCGGCACGACACCCCACGCGCCCTGAACCATGAACTGCATGACGAATGCCGCGGCCGCCAGTCCCGGCGCGCTGGTCGAATACGCCCAGAAGGGCAGTACCAGCAGCGACAGCGCCGCTGCGAGCGCTATGGCGCGGCGGCGGCCCAGCCGGCCCGACAGGGTGCCGAATACGATGCCGCCAAGAATCGCGCCGATGTTGTAGACAACGGCAATCCCTGAAGTCGTGTCCGAGGAGAATCCGAGCTGCTTTTGCAGCAGAGTCGGATACAGGTCCTGAGTCCCGTGGCTGAAGGAGTTGAAGGCAGTCATCAGCGCGACGGCATAGAGCGCCAGCAACCAATGTCCGCGCAGGCCGGCCACGAGGCTGCGCTGCGCCGGCTGCGCGCGGCCGGCGGTCCAGGTTTGCGACTCCGGTACCTTGCTGAAGATGTAGAGCGCCAGGAGTGCCGGAGCCGAGCCCACCACGAACATCCCGCGCCAGCCGATGCGATGGAACAGCAGCCCGAAGGCTACCGAGGCCAGCAGGTAGCCGCAGGGGTAGCCGGCCTGCAGAATCCCGGAGACCACACCCCGGGACCGCACCGGCACGGTCTCGAAGGCGAGTGAGGCCCCGATCCCCCACTCGCCACCCATGGCAATGCCATAGAGCGCCCGCAGAGCGATGAATACAGTCAGCGACGGTGAGAAGGCAGTCGCGAGCTCCATGGCGGAGTACAGCACGATACTGGCCATGAGCGCCGGGCGGCGGCCATGGCGGTCGGCGAAGCGCCCGAAGAGAAACGCTCCCACGGGGCGCATCGCCAGTGTCGCCCCGACGCCGACCATCACTTCGGTGACGTCGGTTTTGAAATCGCTCGCGAGACGCGGGACCACGAACACGACCAGAAAGAAATCGAACGCATCCAGCATCCAACCCAGGAAGCTGGCGATCACCACACTCCGACTCTCGGCGCTCCAGGCGTCGCTCGACGTCATTCCAGTCTCAGCCCGTGTCTCGCTCATGCCGGCTGCGGATCATATCGCGGCCCGCTGTCGGTCCCCAGAGACAGTCCTGGCCGTACCCCGCCGCCGGGGTTAAGGTAGTCGCCGATCCTCGGAACACACTGACGCGGAGGCGCCATGGCCAGACGTCCACTCAAGGGAAGCGAGCGCAGCCCGCTGCCGAATTCCCGCGCGCTGGGTCCCGCGGATCCGGCGGAGCGCCTCGAAGTCACCGTCGTCGTCAGGGGGGCCGACCGTGCGGGGCTGCAGGAGCGCGTGCGGAGGATAGCGAAGCGCGAGGGTCCTGCGGCGCGGCTCTCGCGCGCCGAGTTTGCCCGGCGCCACGGCGCCGGCCGGGCGGACCTGGATGCCGTGCGGGAATTCGCCGAGGCTCACGGGCTCGCCGTCGTGGAGGAGCATGCCGCCCGCCGCACCCTCGTGTTGGCCGGCACCGTCGCGCTATTCAACGATGCCTTCGGGGTCGAGCTGCAGCACTACTCCCACCCCGGTGGAACCTACCGCGGCCGGACCGGCCCCGTGCAGCTCCCAGCGGAGCTGCACGGCATCGTCGAGGCAGTCCTGGGCCTCGACAACCGTCCTCAGGCAGAGCCGCACTTTCGCATGCAGGAGCCCGGCCCCAAGCGGCGCTCGCGGCCCGCCCGCGCCGGGGCGGCGTCGTTCACTCCGGTGCAGCTCGCCGCGCTCTACGCCTTCCCCCCAGGTGACGGCACGGGCGAATGCATTGCCCTCGTCGAGCTCGGCGGCGGCTACCGCCCCCAGGATATCCAGTCCTATTTCACCGGGCTCGGTCTCGCGGCGCCCGCCGTCACGGCGGTCTCGGTCGATCAAGGCTCCAATCAGCCCACGGGCAATCCGGACGGACCGGACGGCGAGGTGATGCTGGACATCGAAGTCGCCGGTGCCATCGCGCCCGCAGCGGCGATCGCCGTTTACTTTGCGCCCAACACCGACGCCGGCTTCCTGGACGCAGTAACGACGGCCGTTCACGACGATGTCCGCAAGCCCTCGGTGATCTCGATCAGCTGGGGCGGTCCGGAGTCCACCTGGACTCAACAGGCCATGTCGGCGATGGATCAGGCGTTCCAGGCCGCCGCCACCCTGGGGATCACGGTCTGTATCGCTGCCGGCGACAGCGGATCGACCGACGGCGTCAGTGACGGCAAGAATCATGTGGATTTCCCCGCTTCCAGCTCCCACGTGCTCGCATGCGGCGGAACCAGCCTGCAGGCAAGTGGTACGACCATCGTGCAGGAGGTCGTCTGGAACGATGGCAATCCAGCTAACGGCGCGAGCGGCGGCGGTGTCAGTACGGTCTTCGCTTTGCCTGAATGGCAGCAGGGACTCGAAGTCACCGACATAGAAGGCAACCGCAGTCCTTTGACGATGCGCGGCGTTCCCGACGTGTCCGCCGATGCTGACCCACAGACAGGGTACGACGTGTTGGTAGACGGAACGAGCACCGTGATCGGTGGTACGAGCGCGGTAGCTCCGTTGTGGGCCGGCCTCATCGCACGGATCAATGCCCTCACCGGGCGTGCCGCCGGTTTCGTGAGCCCGGCGCTCTACGGCCAGCCCTCCGCCTTGCACGACATCACGCAAGGCAACAACGGCGGTTTCGCCGCCTCGTCCGGCTGGGACGCCTGCACCGGTTTGGGCAGTCCCGACGGGTCCAAGGTGGCGGCCATTCCCGGTCTGTAATGAGTGAGCGCGTCTTCGTGCGGGTGGCCCGCGTTGCCGATGTGCCCAAGGGACGGACGCTGGAAGTCAACGCGGGATCGCGCAACGTTCTGCTCTGCCACACCCGCGAAGGCTGGTTTGCGGTAGACAACGTCTGCACGCATGCCCAGGCGAAGTTGAGCGAAGGACGGCTGCGCAAGACGAAGCTCATCTGCCCCTTGCACGGAGGCGCGTTTGACTGCCGTACCGGCGCGGCGATCGGGGCGCCCGCGGTGCTGCCGTTGGCCACCTATCCGGTCCGGGTGACCGGCGAGGATGTGGAGATCGCGCCGGGGGAGCCGCCCGCCGGCGCGTGATCGGCTCCGGCCGCAGGCCCGGCAGCGACCGTGCAACGCCGCCGTCGTTCCGGCGCAACGATCGCTTCGCGCGTCCTCAGACATCTTCAGCATTCTTTACCCAGCCTCGGGCGTCAGGCTCGACCCCTTCGCGTAAGATCTGTCGCCGCCCTGCGAGTGATCCGAGTGATGGAGAAGCCCCTGATGCGAACGCTGGACAGCGCTGCGACGATTTGCGGCTCCGCTGGAGTCCTGGCTGTGTCGCCTCCTGCCAACAGGAGGCACGAGCCCCGTCAGCCGGGTGAGCTGTGGACCTTCGCCGTGTACGCGCTGATCACAATCGGCTGCATCGTGCTCGGCTATTACCAGTTTCACGCCATCGTGCTGCGCATCCTGGCGATGGCCGACAAGGAGCGCAGCATCCGCCTGCTCGCCTATCTGGGGCTCTTCTGGCTGGGACTCGGCTTCCTTCTCATCGTCATCCGCACCATATTCTGGATTCTCTACCGGCCGGCGCCCGCGGCGACGCGGGAAAGCGCGCCCAGCCTCACCGTCATCATCCCCGCCTACAACGAAGGCGCGATGGTATTGCAGTCGATCGAGTCGGCGGTGAAGGCCGACTATCCGCACGATCGGCTGGAGATCCTGGTCATCGATGACGGCAGCAAGGACGACACGTGGAGTTACATCGCCCAGGCGGCGGAACGCTATCCGGGGCTCGTCACCGCGCTGCGCCAGGATCGCAACCGCGGCAAGCGCGAAGCGCTCGCCCTCGGCTTCAGCCGCGCCCGCGGCGAGATCCTGGTGACGATCGACTCGGACAGCGTCATCGAGCGCGGCGCGCTCCTGGCCCTGGCCGGGCCGTTCCGCGATCCGAAGATCGGCGCCGTGGCGGGCCGGGTGGAGGTCTACAACCGCCGGCACGGCATCATCCCGCAGATGCTGCACGTCCGTTACATGCTGTCCTTCGACATGCTCCGCGCCACGGAGTCAGTCTACCGCAACGTCTACTGCTGCCCGGGCGCGCTCACCGGCTTGCGGGCCGCGGGCGTGCGCCGGGTTCTCGATCGCTGGAAGAACCAGCAGTTCCTCGGGTCCCGCTGCACCTTCGGCGAGGACCGCGCCATGACCAATTATCTGCTGGATAGCGGTTATGACACGGTCTATCAGCGCACCGCGGTGGTGCACACGCTGGTGCCGATCTCGTACGTGAAGCTCTGCAAGATGCTGCTGCGCTGGGATCGCTCTTACGTCCGCGAGGAGATCCGCTTCACCCGCATCGTCTGGAAGCGGCCGTGGCCCACGCGTTTGATGGCGCTCTTCGATCGCGCAGTCAGCAACTTGCGCTTCCCGGCGTCTTATTCCAGCATCGGAGTGCTGCCGGTCCTGCTGGTACAGGACCCGACCATCACGTTGCCCGTGGTGACCACGATGGGCGCGATGTCGCTTTTCAGCGTGCTCTACTTCCTGCGCAGCGAGCGCTCGATGAGCTTTCTGTACGGCGTCCTGTATACCTACTATTCGTCCATCGCGCTCTTCTGGATCTTCCCTTACGCCGTGGCCACGGTCCGCTCGCGCAAGTGGATGACGCGCTGAGGCGCCTACTGCAGTTCGGCCACGGTCGCCTCGATCCACTCCTGGATCTCGCGGTTGACTTCGCGGACGTCACGGCCGGCGGCGGCCACGGGCTCGCCGATCACGACCCGGATGGTTCCCGGCTTCTTGCGTAGTCCCCGCCGCGGCCAGTAGCTGCCGGCGTTGTGGGCGACGGGCACGAGGAGCTTGCCGGTATCCGCGGCGAGCAGTACGCCGCTGACGCCGTAACGGCGCGTCTCTCCGGGCGGCATGCGCGTTCCCTCCGGAAAGACCATCACCCAGTCGCCCTCGTCCAGCCGCTCACGTCCCTGGGCAACGACCTGCGACACCGCCGAATGGCCCGACTTGCGGTCGATCGCGATCGCGTGCAGCTGGCGGATCCCCCAGCCGACCACCGGAACCCAGAGCAGCTCCCGCTTCAACACCCAGACCTGCCGCGGGAAGACGACGGTCATGGCGATCGTCTCCCACGAGGAGGAGTGCTTCCAGAGCGCGATGTGGTTGCCCGCGGGCAGGCGCTCCGACCCTTCCACCCGGAAATCCAGCCTGCAGGTCCACTCGAGCGCCTTGAGCAGCACCCGCGCCCACACCCGCGCCAGCACGAACCGGTGACGGAACGGCAACAGCAGGCAGGCGATCACGAAGAAGATCGAGTAGCAGAAGGTCCAGACGAAGAGAAACGTCGTGAAGACGATCGAGCCGATGAGCTGCATGGCGGCCCGCGCGCTCAACCCGGCAGGCGCGACAGGTCCGCCGCTCCCGCGAACAGCTCGCGCATCTGGGCCAGGAGCGCCAGCCGATTGGTGCGCAGCCGCGGATCCTCGTCCATGACCATCACCTGGTCGAAGAAGGCGTCCACCGCTGGCCGAAGCTGTGCGAGCAGGGCGAGCGAGCCGGCGTAGTCTTTCCGCGCCGTCGCCGCCGCGACGCCGTCGCGCCGCTGGCTCATCGCCTCGAACAGCTCCCGCTCGGCCGGGGCCCGCAGGGCGCTCGCGTCCACGGTCCGCGGGGCGCTTTCGCCCGCCTTGCGCAGAATGTTGGCGACGCGCTTGTTCGCGGCCGTGAGGCTGGCTGCCTCCGGCAATGTCAGAAAGGAGCTGAGCGCCCTGACGCGCGCATCGAAGTCGAGAGGCGATGCCGGGCGGGTCGCCAGCACGGCGTCGAACATCTCGGTGGTGATGGCTGTCTCGCCGGTGCGCTCGAGGTAGTACGCCCGCAGCCGCTCGAGCACGTAGTCGTAGACTTCGACCGCGATGCTTTCGATCGCGACGGCAGGAGCGGGCTTGCCGGCCGCCGCCGCCGATCGCTCGATGTCGGCGCTCGCTAGCGCCACGGCGCGGCTCGACAGCCGCGCCAGATCGAGGTCCAGACGCTTCTCGATCGCGATGCGCACGATGCCGATCGCGCAGCGGCGCAACCCGAACGGGTCCTTCGTTCCCGAGGGCTTCTCGCCGATGGCGAATATGCCGGCCAGCGTGTCCAGCTTGTCGGCGATGCCCAGGGCCGTGCCGGTCTCGGTCTGCGGCAGCGCGTCGCCGGCGCCTCGGGGCTGGTAGTGCTCGCGGATGGCGGTGGCGACCTCGGCGTCTTCTCCGTCAGCGAGGGCGTAGTAGGCGCCCATGATGCCCTGCAGCTCCGGGAACTCCCCGACCATCGCGGTCAGCAGGTCGCACTTGCAGAGCGCCGCGGCACGCTCCGCCCGCGCGGCTGGACCAGGATCGCCGGCGCCGGGTCCAGTGCCTCCTGCCGCGGCGATCTGCGCGGCCAAGGCGCCGAGGCGCCGCGCCTTGTCGGCGAGCGAGCCGAGCTTCGCCTGGAAGGTGACTCTCGCCAGCCCCTCGGCCCGTGCGGCAAGCGGGGTCTTGCGGTCCTGCTCCCAGAAAAAAGCGGCGTCCGCGAGCCGCGGCCGCACCACACGCTGGTTCCCCTCGACGACCTTCCTGGGATCGCGGCTCTCGATGTTGGCGACGGCGATGAAGCACGGCAGCAGACTGCCGTCCGCGCTCTCGACCGGAAAGTAGCGCTGGTGATCCTCCAGGGTGGAGATCAGCACCTCGCGCGGCAACGCCAGGAAGCGCTCCTCGAAGCGGCCGGCGAGCGGCACCGGCCACTCGACCAGGGCGGTGACCTCATCGAGCAGCGCATCGCTCATCAGCGCCCGACCACCCAGGTCATCCGCCACGGCTGTAACACGCTCGCGGATCAGCGAGCGGCGCGCCGCGAAGTCCGCGACGACGTGGCCGCGGTCGCGAAGCACGCGCTCGTATGCGGACGGACTCGACAGGCGCAGCGGCTTGGGCGCGTGGAACCGATGGCCGCGGGTGAGATTGCCCGACGGCGTATCGAGAAGCGTTGCGGCGACGACCTCCTTGCCGTAGAGCATCGCGATCCAGTGTACGGGCCGCACGAACTGCGCCTCGCCCGCGCCCCAGTGCATGCGGCGCGGAATCGGCAAGGCGTCGAGCGCGCTCTGCACCAGCCCGGGCAGCAGCTCCACCGACGCGGCGCCCGGCTTGACGCCGACGTAGTAAAGGAACGTCCCCTTGCTCTCCTCGCGGCGCTGCAGGTCCTCCACGGCGGCTTTGCAACTCGCCGCGAAGGCCTGGGCCGCTCTCGTCGGCAGCCCCTCGGCATCGAATGCGGAGTTGACCGGCGGCCCGCGCCGCTCCACTTTCTGATCCGGCTGACGCGCCGCCAACCGACGGACGAGGACCGCCAGGCGCCGCGGCGTCGCGAACGACCGCAGCTCGCCATGCTTCAGGCCCGCTTTGGCGAGCCCGGAGGCGAGGTCGCCGGCAAACGCCTGCTCCAGCACGCGCAGCGCCTTCGGCGGCAGCTCCTCGGTGCCGATCTCGACCAGGAAGTCGTGCTTCTCCGTGGTCATGTACCGACCTTCCGCCCGGTCCCGGGGCTCGCGGCTCGCGGCGATCCCTCCCGGGACAGCAGCGGAAATCCCAGCGCCTGCCGGCTCTCGTAGTACGCCCGCGCCACGCCTCCGGCGAGCGCGCGCATGCGCAGGATGTAACGCTGCCGCTCGGTCACCGAGATCGCGCGGCGCGCGTCCAGGAGGTTGAAGGTATGGGAGGCCTGCAACACCTGCTCGTACGCGGGCAGCGCCAGCCCGCCCTCGAGCAGCTCCTTGCAGGCGCGCTCGTGATCGTCGAAATGGCGGAACAGCGTCGCGACGTCCGCCCGCTCGAAGTTGTATCGCGACTGCTCCACCTCGTTCTGGTGAAACACATCGCCGTAGGTCACCCGCCCCAGCGGGCCGTCGGTCCACACGATGTCGTAGAGGCTCTCCACGCCCTGCAGATACATGGCGAGCCGCTCGAGGCCGTAGGTGATCTCGCCGGTCACCGGCCGGCAGTCGAGGCCGCCCACCTGTTGGAAGTAGGTGAACTGCGTGATCTCCATGCCGTTCAGCCACACCTCCCAGCCCAGGCCCCAAGCGCCCAGGGTCGGCGATTCCCAGTTGTCCTCCACGAAGCGGATGTCGTGCACCAGCGGATCGAAGCCTAGCGCCCGCAGGCTCCCGAGATACTGCTCCAGGATGTCGAGCGGCGAGGGCTTGATGACCACCTGGAACTGATAATAGTGCTGCAGCCGGAACGGGTTCTCGCCATAGCGGCCGTCGGCCGGGCGGCGGGAGGGCTGCACGTAGGCGGCGCTCCACGGCTCCGGGCCGATGGAGCGGAGGAAGGTCGCCGTGTGGAAGGTGCCGGCGCCGACCTGCATGTCGTAAGGCTGCAGGACGACGCAGCCGCGCTCCGACCAGTAGCGCTGCAGCGCGAAGATCAGGTCCTGGAAAGTGCGGGGCGGCGTGCCGATTCTCATGGCTCGGGGTCGGTGCAAAAGAGCCGGCGAGTATAGCCCGGCGACGCCAGGGCAGCGGGGCCCTGGCGGGGCGCACCAAAACGAGGCGCGGCACTGCCGGCAGGCCGTCGACGCGGCCGCGGGTCGCCTGGCATGGGCACCACATTAGTGCGAGAATCCGGCGGATCGCACCAGCATGGTGCAAAACGGCCTCGCTGGCGTCGCTAAGTCCTTGATCCGCCGTGCAGCTCGAGCTGGCACAGCGCCTGCACTACCACTGCGCTCCGCCACATGCCCCGGGTGACCGTGTCGGCGGGCACCATTTTTCTTCCGGAGGAGATATGACACCGACCGATGTGCTGAAGCTGATCAAAGAAAAAGAGGTCAAGTTCGCCGACCTGAGATTCACCGACACGCGCGGCAAGGAGCAGCACGTGAGCATTCCGGCGCGCCTCGTCGACGAGGAGCTCTTCCGTGACGGCAAGATGTTCGACGGCTCCTCCATCGCCGGATGGAAGGGCATCAACGAGTCGGACATGATCCTCATGCCGGATGCCAACACGGCGGTCATCGATCCGTTCTTCGAGGATGCGACGATCGACCTGCGCTGCGATGTCATCGAGCCGACCACCATGCAGGGCTACGAGCGCGACCCGCGCTCCCTGGCGAAGCGCGCCGAGGCGTACCTCAAGTCGACGGGCATCGCCGATTACGCGCTCTTCGGCCCGGAGAACGAGTTCTTCATCTTCGACAGCGTGCGCTACGGCAATGACATGCGCGGCTGCTTCTACTCCATCGACTCCGTGCAGGGCGCGTGGAGCTCGGGCACGGAGTACGCCGACGGCAATCGCGGCCATCGCCCCGGCATCAAGGGCGGCTACTTCCCGGTGCCGCCGGTCGATGCCTTTCAGGACGTCCGCTCGGCGATGTGTCTCGCCCTGGAGGAGCTGGGCCTGAAGGTCGAGGTGCATCACCACGAAGTGGCGACCGGCGGCCAGAGCGAGATCGGCGTCGGCGCCGGCACGCTCGTGCAGAAGGCCGACCAGGTGCAGATCCTCAAGTACGCGGTGCTCAACGTGGCCAACCGCTACGGCAAGACCGCCACCTTCATGCCGAAGCCGCTCGTCGGCGACAACGGCAGCGGCATGCACGTCCACCAGTCGCTGCAAAAGGAAGGCAAGGCGCTCTTCGCCGGGGACAAGTACGGCGGCCTCTCGGAGCTCGCGCTTTACTACATCGGCGGCATCATCAAGCACGCGCGCGCGCTCAATGCCTTCACCAACGCCGGCACCAACAGCTACAAGCGCCTGGTGCCCGGGTTCGAGGCGCCGGTGATGCTCGCGTACTCCGCGCGCAATCGCTCGGCCTCCATCCGTATTCCGTGGGTGTCGAACCCGAAGGCCCGCCGCATCGAGGTGCGCTTCCCGGACTCCAGCGCCAACCCGTACTTCGCCTTCACGGCCATGATGATGGCCGGCCTCGACGGCATCCAGAACAAGATCCACCCCGGCGATCCCGCCGACAAGGATCTCTACGACCTGGAGCCGGAGGAGGCCAAGCACATCCCGACGGTGTGCCACTCCCTCGACATGGCGATCGACTATCTCGACAAGGACCGCGAGTTCCTGACCCGCGGCGGAGTGTTCACCAATGACGTGATCGACGCGTACATCGGCCTGAAGATGCAGGAGATGACGCGGTTCCGGATGGCGACCCATCCGGTGGAAATGGAGCTGTACTACAGCTGCTGATCGATCGATGGACGCATCGTGAAGACAGATGCCCCCTCATCCGGAGCCGGAGCGCCCGCACAGGGATGTGCGGGCCGGGGGGCCCGCCGCCGAGACCGGGCGGCGGCACGGCTTTGCGACGCCTGTCCTTTGTGCCCGACCCTGCGCAGAGCTATGCTCGGCTCCTATGCGCCACACGCGATTTACCTTAATCCGGACGGTGGCTGGACGTGCCGCCGTGGCAGCCCTTGCGAGCCTCGGCTTGCTTGCCGCAGCCGCTCTCTGCACGGCTCTGGCGGACGACAGCGGCAAGACGACGGTGTACAAGTGGGTCGACGCTCAGGGCGTCGTCCACTACAGCGACCAGCCGCACCCCAACGCGCAGAAGCTGGAGATCCAGGGCGCGCAGACCTATTCGGCCACAGCCGTGCCGTTCGCTTCTGCCGATGCCGCAACGCAGGACACGGGGGCCTCCGGCCCCGGGTATCAGAGCTGCGCCATCACCCAGCCCACCGACCAGCAGATGCTGATGAACGTCTACAGCGCGACCGCGGTCGTGCAAACCTCCCCGGGGCTGCGGCCGGGAGACGGTGTCCGCCTGTTCGTCGACGGCAAGCAGATGCCGGGCTCGGGCACCTCGTTCACCTTCAAGGTCTACCGCGGCCAGCACTCCGTGCAGGCCATCATCGAGGACACCACCGGCCAGATCGTCTGCGAGACGAGCACGGTCACTTTCTTCGTGCACCAGCCCTCGATCCAGAACCCCGCCAACCCCCTCAATTCCGTCAACCCCAACCGCCCGCGCTGACCGGCGCCGCCGGCCATTCAGCCCCGAGGATCCCGGCGGGCTCCCGGTCAAGAGGCATTTTCCGGGAAGCTCAAAAACAGGGATGTTTTTGCGCTAGCCTCCACGGACGGATTCACGGCGTTCCCGGAAAATGCCTCTTGACCGGGAGCCCGCCGAGTACGACGGCACAAGGAGGACTCCTTGGCCGCTGAATACGGCATTCCGTCCGCCCTGTCGCACTTCGACCCGGCCGACCTCCTCGACGCCCTCTCCACCGGCATCATCGTCCTCGACGCCCAGCTCTGCGCCATCTACGCCAACGTGGCGGCGCAGGACCTCCTGGCCTTCAGCCTCAACCAGGCGCGCGGCCGCCCCTTCTCCGACTTCCTGGCCGATGCCAACGGCCTGAGCGCCATCC
>JASHVV010000071.1 GCA_030044385.1 Gammaproteobacteria bacterium | reverse complement strand
TTGTAGGCCTCCCGCTGCACGATGCTGCGCGGGCTGTCGAGCACCTCGTCCGCGACGGCGACGTTGCGGCGCACGGGCAGGCAGTGCATCAGCCGGCAGTCCGCTGCGGTGCCCGCAAACCAGTCGTTGCGCACGCACCAGTCCTGCAGCCCGCCGCGCAGGCGCGCGTCCGCCGCCGAATCGCCATAGCAGGACGTAGCGCCCCATTCCTTCGCGTAAACGACGTGCGCGCCGGCGAGCGCCTCGTCCCGATCGGCGGTCTCCCGCACGGAGCCGCCGGAGAGTGCCGCGGCGCGCTGGGCCTTCTCCATGATCGGCGCCGGCAGCGCAAACCCTTCCGGCCGCAGCACGACGACCTCCATGCCGCGCAGCGCCGCCATGTGAGCGGCCGTGGCCGGCACGGCGAGCGGCAGCGCGCGCGGATGGTATACCCATGAGAGGACGAATCGGCCGCCGCGCGGCACGGCGAGATCGTCCAGGGTCTTCCAGTCCGCGAGCGCCTGGCACGGATGGCTGGTCGCCGACTCCAGGTTGATGAGCGGCTTGTCGACCAGGCTCGCCATCGCGCCGAAGGCGGTCTCCGCGAGATCCGCGGCCAGATCCTTGCCGTCCGCGAAGGCGCGCAGGCCCAGGGCGTCGCAGTACGAAGCCAGCACCGGAATCCCTTCGCGCACGTGCTCCGCCGCCGCGCCGCTCATCACGGCACCGAGCCGCGTCTCGAGCTGCCAGGTGCCCTGGCCCGGGGTGATGACGAACGAGCTGCCGCCGAGCCGCGCCATGCCCGCCTGGAAGGAGGCGAGCGTGCGCAGCGACGGGTTGAGAAAAAGGAGCCCCAGGATCTTGCCCGCGAGCGCGTGCGACTCCGGGCGCGTCTCGAGGCGCCGCGCCAGCTCGAGGAGCGCCAGCACCTCGTCGCGCTCGAGGTCCGCCAGGTCGAGGAAGCGCTTCATGCCGGCAGGCTCGCCAATGTATCGCGCAGCATGTCGACGTGCTCCTCCTGGAGGATGAAGGGCGGCAGCAGCCGGACGATGTGACCGTCGCTCGCCGTGCCCGCGAGGATGCCGACTTCCAACAGCTCGGCCTGCACCTGCTTGGCCGGCCGGCTGGTGCGCAACCCGAGGAGAAAGCCTTCGCCCTGGCTGGCTTTGACCGGCCCCACGATGCAGGTCCGGCGGATGTAGTCCGATACGCGCCGCACGTTCTCGAGCAGGTCCTCCGACTCGATGGCCTCGATCACCGCCTCGATGGCCGCGCAGGCCATCGGACCGCCGCCGTAGGTCGTGCCGAGGAGGCCCAGGCTCAAGCTCGCCGACACCTTCGCCGAAGTCAGCAGCGCCGCGCAGGGAAAGCCGTTCCCGAGCGCCTTCGCCGCCGTGATCATGTCGGGCATGACGCCGTAGAGGTTGGCGGCGAACGGATGGCCGACCCGGCCGAAGCCGCACTGCACCTCGTCGAAAATGAGCTGCGCGCCGACTTCATCGCAGCGGCGGCGCAGGGCCGCGAGATAGGGTCCGCCCAGGTCCACGGCGCCCGCGAGCCCCTGCACCGGCTCGACGATCACCGCGGCCGTGCGATCGGTGACTTGTGCGGCGATGGCTCCGAGATCGCCTCGCGGCATGAAGCTGACATCGAACGGCTTGCGCGGCAGGCTGTACCAGCCGTCCGATCCCCACGTGACCGCCCCTGCCGCCGCCGTGCGGCCGTGGAAGGCGCCTTCGACCGCCGCGACATGCGACCTGGAAGTCATGCGAAAGGCCAACCGGAGCGCATTCTCATTCGCCTCGGCGCCGCTGTTGACGAAGAAGACACTGGTGAAGTCCAGCTTCGAGAAGCGCACCAGGCGCTCCGCAGCGCGCGTGCGCACGCGCATCGCGACTGCGTTCGTCTGGAAGTTGCACGAGCGCGCCTGCTCGGTGAGCGTCCGCGTCCAGCCGGGGTGGCCATAGCCGAGGGCCGCGACCGCATGTCCGCCATAAAGATCGAGCACGCGCTCGCCGCGCGCGTTGCGCAGCCAGACGCCTTCGGCGGAGACGACCTCCAGAGGATATTGGGCGAATACCGGCGCCAGGAAGTCTCGGGCCGGCGCGTCGGGTGCTGCTGCGGTCACTGCGGAACTCATGCTCTACTCTCCATTGAACTACATCCAGCCGGGCGCGCAGGCCGTGAGACCCGCGGTCTCCGGCAGGCCGAACATCCGGTTCATCCACTGCACGGCGCCGCCGGCCGCGCCTTTGTTGAGGTTGTCCACCACGCACATCACCGCCACCGTACGGCCGTTTGCCGCGGCGCAGAGGTGCGCGTAGTTGGTGGTCGCGACCTCCTTGACCCGCGGCGCCGTGTCCGTCACCCGCACGAACGGCGATCCGGCATAGAACTCGCGCAACGCCGCCAGCACCTTTGAAGTGTCGGCCGATGTCTTCAGGGGCGCCTGCACGGTGACGTGAATGCCGCGTGCGAACGGCCCGGAGTGCGGCACGAAGGCAAACTCCGCCTCGATGCCGGTCGCGGCACGCGCGCACGCGGCGACCTCCGGCGCGTGACGGTGCGTCAGCGCGTTGTACGAATAAAGATCGCTCTGGCGCAGCGGATGGTGGGTGCCTTCGATGGGCTTGCGGCCCGCGCCGGTGCTGCCCGTAATGCCCGTCACGAACAACACGGGCGGCGTGAGCCCGAGGGCAAGGAGCGGCACGCTGGCAAGCAGCGTCGCCGTCGCAAAGCAGCCCGGATGCGCGACATGCGGCGTGTCGAGCTTGCGCAGGTGCTCCGGCACGGCGCAGGTGAACTCCTGCAGGCGCGCGGGAGCGTCATGCGCGTGCTTGTAGACCGCCTCGTACTGCGCCGCGGAGCGGAAACGGAAATCGGCGGAGATGTCGACCACCCGGGGGCGGGTGCCGGCCTGCGCCGCGGCGTTCAGCAAGGAGTCGATCAGCGCGGCGGAGACTCCGTGCGGCGCAGCGGAGAACACGGCGCACTCCGGGGTGCCACACACGAGCGCCTGCACGTCCGACTGCGACTCGAAGCGCGTCTCGCCGTACGCGGCCGCGAGATGCGGGAACGCCTTCGCGACCGGCTCTCCCGGCTGGCTGTCGGACATCACCGCCGCCAGCTGGAAATGCGGATGCGCCGTCAGGAGGCGCAGCAGCTCGCCGGCGACATAGCCCGTGCCTCCGAGCACGACCGCCGGGATCGGGGACGACTTCGTCATGCCGCCGACTCGCGCACGAGGCCGATGGCTTCCATGACCCGGTCGCCCAGCGCGGCGCCCGCGCTCATCGCGTTGAAGGCCGGGACGCCCAGCTGCTGAGTGATGATCTCGACCCCGACCTGGTTGTCGGTGGAAGGACCGGTGACCACGCAGGGCTCGATGCCGAACCGCTCGCGCAGCAGCTTCACGCCGCCCCACGCCGCGACCGGATCGTTGGCCGAGAGGACGACGCCGGTGAGCGCGGCGCGGATGTCGGCGCACTCCAGGATCGCATCGACGCCATAGGTGCCGAGAATGCCGTCGCCGAGCTCGAACACGATCACGTCGGGCTTGCCGCCCGAGAGCTCGGTCAGCATGGTGCGGGTGAGCGCCGGTCCGTTGACCCGCGTGGTGGTGACGACGCCGAGGTCGGTGAAGATGGCGGAGCGGCGCGCGCCGGCATCCTCCATCGCGAGGACGTCGCGCCGCAATGACACGCCGGTCGCCTTGAAGGCGTCGATCACCAGCCCGCGGTGGCGCATCCGGCTGATGATGGCGCACGCGGCGGCGGTCTTGCCTGCCTCCATGCAGGTGCCCGCGAGCGCCACCACCGGCACCTGCCGCGCTTCGAGCTTCGCCGCGAGGTCGAGCCGGCGCTGGCCGGCGCGCGCCGGCACGCCGATGCGCTCGCCGAG
>JASHVV010000070.1 GCA_030044385.1 Gammaproteobacteria bacterium | reverse complement strand
GGCGGCACCGAGGCGATGGTGCCCTCGATGAGCTTCAGCAGCGCCTGCTGCACGCCCTCGCCGGAGACGTCGCGCGTGATGGAGGGGTTGTCGGACTTGCGCGAGATCTTGTCGATCTCATCGATGTAGACGATGCCCGTCTGCGCCTTCTCGACGTCGTAGTCGCACTTCTGCAGCAGCTTCTGGATGATGTTCTCGACGTCCTCGCCGACGTAGCCCGCTTCTGTCAGCGTCGTGGCGTCGGCGATGGTGAAGGGAACGTTGAGCAGGCGCGCGAGGGTCTCCGCGAGCAGCGTCTTGCCGCAGCCCGTGGGGCCGATGAGCAGGATATTGCTCTTGGCGATCTCGACGTCCTCCTTGGCCCGGGCCGTGCCGGTGCGGGTCTGCAGCCGCTTGTAGTGGTTGTAGACCGCGACCGAGAGCACCTTCTTGGCGCGCTCCTGGCCGATCACGTACTCGTCGAGGACCTTCTTGATCTCGTGGGGCTTCGGCAGCTTGTCGCGGGCGCGCTCGGCGCGGTCCTCGAGCTCCTCGCGGATGATGTCGTTGCAGAGCTCGACACACTCGTCACAGACGAATACGGAGGGGCCGGCGATGAGCTTGCGCACCTCGTGCTGGCTCTTCCCGCAGAAGGAGCAGTAGAGGAGCTTACCGTCGTCGTGGCGGCTGCGGGAATCGTCGCTGCTCATCAAATACCCTCACATGAGGCCGGGCAGGCTCGCAAGCCATGTATAGCATGGGGCGCGCCCGCTAGGCAAAGCACCCGGGCATGGCTAAGTCGTTGTAACGCTGGGACTTGTATGACAGGTCTCACTTTGGCTGCACGGCTGGCCTACCTTCGATGCGAAAGGGGGCTGGACGCCCCCCACCGGCACGATCTAGGGGCGATCAGGCTGGTTTTCCACCCTTGTCGCCGCCCCGGGCCGTCCCACCCTCCATTGGACGCTTCTCGAGGACCGCATCGACCAGGCCGTAGCGCACGGCCTCATCCCAGGCCATGAACCGGTCGCGGTCGGTATCCTGCTTGATCCGCTCCACGCTCTGGCCGGTGTGCTTGGCCAGGATTTTGTTCAACCGGTCCCGGGTCTCGAGCATCTCCTTGGCGTGGATCTCCATGTCCGCCGCCTGGCCCTGAAAGCCGCCGAGAGGCTGGTGGATCATCACCCGCGCGTGGGGCAGGCAGTAGCGCTTGCCGGCCGCGCCGCCCGCGAGCAGGACCGCCCCCATGCTGGCCGCCTGGCCGATGCAGACGGTGCTGACGTCGGGCCCGATGAACTGCATGGTGTCGTAGATCGCGAGCCCGGAGCTCACGACCCCACCCGGTGAATTGATGTAGATCGAGATGTCCTTCTCCGGGTTCTCCGACTCCAGGAACAGCATCTGCGCCACCACGATGTTGGCCATGTAGTCGTCGATCGGGCCGACGACGAAGATCAGCCGCTCCTTGAGGAGCCGCGAATAGATGTCATAAGCCCTCTCGCCGCGGGCGGTCTGCTCGACGACGATCGGGACCAGATTCAGTGCACGCTCGTTCATGATGGGTTCGTCTCGTCGGTTTTCCGGCCGAAGCCGGTGATCTGCTGGAAGGTCATGGACACATCGGTCACCTTGGCGCGCTCCAGGAGCCAGTCGATCACTTGATCCTCGAGCACCACGGACTCGATCTGCCGCAGGGCCTCCGCGTTGTGCTGATACGCGCGGCGCGCCTCCTCGGGGTTCGGATAGCCCGCCGCCAGCTCCTCGACGCGCGCCTGGACGCGCTGGCGGTCGACGGGGATGCTCTCCGCCTTGACGATCTGGCCGAGGAGCAGCCCGACGGCGACGCGCTTGCGTGCCGGGGCCTCGAAGGGCTGCCGCGGCGGCAATTGGGCCGCGTCGCGCACGCCCATGCGTCGCGCCGCATCGATCTGCAGCTGTTGGACCTGTTCTTCAACCAGCGCCCGCGGGATGTCGATGGGATTCTCGGCATAGAGTGCATCGAGAACCTGGGTCCGGACTCTGTTGCGGATCACATCCGCGAGCTCCCGCTCCATGCTTTTGCGAACCTCCTCGCGCAACGCCGCGACGCCACCGGTTTCGACACCGAAGCCGCGGCAGAATTCCTCGTCGACGGCCGGCAGGGATTGCTCCTCGACCTTCTTGACGGTGAGCGCGAGCTCGGCGGTTTTGCCGGCGAGTGTTTTGTTGGACACGTCGGCCGGGAAGGCCACCGCCACGGTGCGGCTCTCGCCCGCAGCGGCACCTTTCAGCCCCTCCTCGAGCTCCGGCCGCGACTGGCGCGAGCCGATGACGACGGCGACATCCTTGCCGTCGCCGCCCTCGAAGGGCTGGCCGCCGATGCGGCCGGTGTAGTCGATCGTGACCCGGTCGGTCTCGCGCGCCGGACGCTCGACCGCGGTGAACACGGGCCGCTGGCGGCGCATGCTCTCCAGCATCGCATCGATATCGGTCTCCCCGACCGTCGCGCTCGGGCGCTCCACCGCGATGGCGGCAGGCGATTTCACCCGAACCTCCGGCATCACCTCGAAGGTGGCCGCGAACTTGAGGTCCGAGCCCGGCGCCACCGCGAGCGGCTCGATGCGGGGGCCGGCCGCGGGCGTCAGCTTCTCGCGGGTGAGCGCCTCCGCGAGGGAGCTGCGCATCAGATCGCCCACGACCTCGGCGCGCACCTGCTCGCCGAACTGCTTGCGCACGACCGGTAGCGGGGCCTTGCCGGGCCTGAAGCCCTTCAGGCGCGCGGTGCGGGAGATCTCCTTCAGGCGCTGCTCGACCGCCGTGGAGACGGAAGCGGCCGGTACGGCCACTTCCATCCGTCGCTCGAGGCCGGAAGTGGCGGACACTGAAACTTGCATCGACGAATTTCCTCGAAAAATCAAAGCGGGAATGCGAAAGGAGGGACTCGAACCCTCACGGGTTTCCCCACTGGATTCTAAGTCCAGCGCGTCTACCAGTTCCGCCACTTTCGCTCACGTAGCGGGCAGGAACCGGTAAGTATAACGGGATCGGGGCTGCGCGCAGAGCGGCGACCGCCAGCGGAGCCGTCACTTAAGTACGAGCCGCCTTGGCGGACTTCCCATTTGGGACTACATTCGTGCTGTGAGCAGCGGACGGCGCGAAAGACAGGAGGCGGGCGGCTTTGCGGCACGCCTGCGTCAGGTACTGGCGGCGGACGGCAGCGCGAGTGGTCTCGCGAAGGCCATCGCCCGTTCCGAGGGCGCGGTGCGCAAATGGCTGCGCGGCGAGTCGGAGCCGAACGTCACCGATTTGCGCGCG
>JASHVV010000069.1 GCA_030044385.1 Gammaproteobacteria bacterium | reverse complement strand
GGGTGAATGGCGAAGTTTCCTCCTCTGACGGCGGTTGCGCCGACGAGCACGAACGCGACCAGAGGAATGAGCTTGACCGCGGTGGCAACGCCCACCAGCTGGACACCTCGGCGCACGCCACCGAGGTTCAGCAAGGCGATGGCGCCCACGAGACCGACGATGGCCGCCGGCCGGACGAAGGTCGCGAGCCGCAGCGGCGTCGCGCTCGCCACCACGTCGGCGAATGCCGCCGCGACTCCACCGCTGGCGAGCGCATCACTGACCCAAAGCAGCGTGCCGCAGACATAACCCGGCAACGGCCCCAACGACGCCTCGATGTAGCCGTAGGCGCCGCCGCTCGTCGGAATCCGGCTGCCGCCTTCCGCAAAGCAGACGGCCACCGCCCCCATCGCCACGCCGCAAGCGAGAAACGCCAGGGGCGCATAGGCGCCGACCGCCGCGGCGAGCGCGCTCGGCACCGCGAAGATGCCGGCGCCGATGATCATGCTGACGATGCTCGCCGCGAGGCCCCAGGTTCCCAGCCCTCTTACCAGTCCGGCGTCACGCGCGTTGGCCTTCATGCTCGGCGGAAACCGGCGACCCGGAAGCCGGGTCGCCGGGAGATCCTCACTTGGCCGGGATGTACGTCAGATCCTTGTCGTAGCCCCAGGCGTCGGACCAATACTCCGCGATGGCCGCCTCGAACTTCCGGTGGTTGGCCGCGGCTGCGGCCTTGCCATAGGCGCTGGTCATCAGCTCCTTGGCTGACGGGCTCGGGTCCGTACCGACGTCGGCCCAGTTCTTGTTGGGCCATACCAGCACGAAGTTCTCGCCCCCCGGACCCGAGCCATCGGTATCCCAACCCGAGAAGTGGCCCTCCCAGTGGGCCTTGGCGGCGGCCGCGGCGAACTGCGTGAGAGCGTCATTGAAGTTCTGCGCCTGTCCGGGTTTGATCCGATAGGCGTCGACCCACATGATGGGTGTGGGATCGGGATCGCCTCCGGGCATGTAGGTGTCTTTCGCATTGAGCACCGACACCTCGCTGAATGCATGGCTGAAATTCGGCAGCACCGCGGCCTCGAATATGGCGCTGCAGGCCTTCCCGGCCGGATCGTGCGCATCCATGCCGCCCCAGGAGCTGTAGTCCTCCAGGAAGAGATAGCGGTCCGTATCTCCCGTTTCCGCATCGTAAGCGTAGGTCGCACGCTTGGCGCCGTGATCGCGCAGGCACTGCTCCCAATTCTTCATGCCTTCGTTGAAAGCGTGGTCCTGCGCCGGCGGCACCTCGACGACGAAGACCCGCGTGACAGGCCCCGCCGCCGCCGCCTGAGCCAGGCCCAGCGCCGCTGCCAGCAGCAGCGCGGAGCCGATGATCCGCGGCCCGCGAATGATGAGTTGCATGATGTCCCCTCCGAAAATTGTGCGGATTGAGTTTGTTGTACCCGCCGCAAATGACCGGCCCGGCGCCTGGCCGATTCGGTCGCTTGCAGATCGGCCCAGTTTGCCGCGCCGGCGGCGTCGCACTTTGCCGTTTGTCTCAATCGGGGACGAGCCCTGCGGCACGCGGGCCGGGCTCAGGGATTGCTGAAAACGGTGCCGTGCGGCATGGCGCTGCCCCGCCAGCCGTCCGGCCAGGCGCGCGTGAAATCGATCGTCGACGGCTCGAGTGTCAGCTTTCCGGTGCGGCGATCGATGGTCGCGAAGCGCACGCGATCCGCGAGCGCGCCGAAGCCGGTGATGGCCAGCCGGTCGCCGCCCGGCTCGAGCGCTATCCAGTGCGGATACTCGTCGGGCGGCAGAAGAATGCGGCTGAGCTCGCGCGGATGCTGCGGATCGCGCAGGTCGAGACTCACGATCGCATGTCCGCTCTGCATCGTCTCCACCATGAAATCACCGGCCACGACCGGCACTTCACATATGCGATATCCGAAGTCATAGACATGCTGCAGCGTCGGGCTGCCGCCCGCCAGGTTCCGTACCAGGAACAGGCCACAGTGGAACGTGGGAAGGACGACCGTCTTGCCGTCCGCCAGCACGCGCGGCTCCGAGGAATCGGCCGGCTTGTCGTTGAACCAGTCGGGCTGCGGCGGCAACTGCATCGTCTTGATCAGCTTCAGATCGGAAAGCCGCCAGACCTGCGCCACGCGGCTGGACTGAGCGCCCATCATGTCGGCGCTGCTGGTGACGACGCGGTCGAGGCTTGCGACGACGGCCAGGCTGTAGGGGCGGATGTTCGGATGTCCGGGCGCCGCCGCCGAGGCGGTTCGCACTACCCGGCCGTGCGGGTCGAATTCCACCAGCCCGCCGGCAGCGTGGTTATATCCGCCGGAATACTGGAACGTCGCCAGCGTGTTGCCGTTGGGGAGGTAGACGAAGGAGTGCGGGTAGCCGTAGGCGCCGATGCTGCCGAATTTCCGCAGCAGGCGCGGGTGACGCGGATCGTGCAGGTCGAAGACATAGGTGCGGTTTCCCAGCCAGTCGTTCGCGTAGAGCACGTCGTCCGCAGGCTCCGCATAACTCGTGTGATGGGCCATCGCCGCCTCTCCGACCGGCAGCATCGCGACGAGCTTGCCGAACGAGGCGCCCGGGCGGATGTCGAAGACGGCGAGAAAGTCCTTGCCCAGCTGCTCGCTCCGGCGCCACGGCGCGAGGTCCGGCGCTCCCCGCTCGAGCATCGGCATGGACATGGCGGCCTGGGGATGTCTCGCTTCCATCGCCCACACGAAAAGATACGGGCTGGGAGCCGCGGCCGCCGCCGCGCTCGGCGCGAGGACCAGAAGGAGCGGCAACAGACAGCCGTAAAATGCTTTTTTCATGGCGGCGGACTCAACTCGGGTCGGGTGTCAATTCGGGCAGCCTGGCACGGCGAGAGCGCGAGGCGAATGCGTACGCAGGAACGCACGCGGAGAGAAAGAGCAAGGCGGTAACGCCCGAGCGCCAGTCCTGGATGATCGCCGCCGCGAGAAAGCACAGGGTTCCGGCGAGCACCACCGCGGTCGAGATGGGATAGCCGATCGCCCTGAAAGGCCTCGGCAGCTCGGGCGACCGGCGCCGGAGGGTGAACACCGCGAGAAACGCGGCGGCGTAATACAGCAGGATGAGAACGGCGAACAGCGCGATCAGCTGGTTGAAGCTGCCGGTGAGTATCATCAGGGAGCTCGTCAGCATCGTCGCTGCAAGAGCCACGTAGGGCGTACCGCCGGCGCTCACGGCCGCGGCTCTCGGCGAGACCCAGCCTTCGCGTCCCATGGAGAAGAGCACGCGCGGACCCGTGATCGCGTTGGAATTGATGAGGCTCAGCGTGATCAGGATGGAAAGCGCGATCATCAACACGTCGCTGCCGCGCGGCAGCACGGCCTGCGCCGCGGCTGCGACCGGCAGTTTCGAGGCGGCGAGCTCCCGAACCGGCAGCACGCGCAACAGCGCGACGTTGATGGTGAGGTAGAGGAGGACCACGAGAACCGTGGCGCCGATGATTGCACGGGGAAGCGTGCGCGCGGCGTCGACGCTCTCCTCGGCCGTGTAAATGGGCGCATACCAGCCATCGTAGGCCGTGAGTATCGCGCGAATCGCAGGTACCAGGGCCAACAGTCCCGCCGCGGAAAAAAGGTGGGCGGCACCGGCGACCGCCCTGTCGGGGCCGACCGGCGGCGTCACCGGTACGATGAAGCACCCGACGACGAGAAAGAGCAGCGAGATGCCGATCGCCACGCTGACGACCGACGTGATGGTGCTGCCCATCCGCAACCCGGCGGAGTGCATCGCGGTAAAGACGGCGAGGATGGCGATCGCCGCCAGGCTCTCATACCGGGTCACCGCGGGCCACAGGGTACCGGCGAAGTCGACCGCCGTTACCGCCGCATAGGCGAGCGTCGCCACGCTCGCCAGCCAATCGATCCAGCCGACCACGAAGCCCGCTCGGTCACCGAATGCGCGCCGCGCGTAGACTCTGAATCCGCCGGCTTCCGGGTACATGGCGGCGAGCTCCGACACCGATACGGCGCCCATCAGCGCGTAGAGCCCGCCGAGTGACCAGCAGAGGATGATCAGGGCCGGAGTCCCTGCCGCCGCGGCAACCACGCCCGGTAAACGGAGGATCCCGACACCTATCATCGTTCCGAAGCCGAAGGCGAGGCCGAACCCCACCCCAAGTATTCGGCGCAGTGGACGCGCGGCGGTCACGAGCTACCCCATGTGGCCTGGAATGACCTCGATTGTCCGGAAGCGGCCGCCGCGGACTTTGCCGCCCGTCTCAATGGGAGGGCGGGCAGCGTGCGATGAGACAGGTGGCAAAGCGCAGCGCCACGGGCATGGGAGCATGAGGTGGCCTCGACGGTCGGCTGAACATCCCGGTGCTCGAGCCATGTGCAGCGGCAGCGTGACAGACCCCGCCTCCTCCTACCGGCCGGCATGCGATACCGGCGCGACGGTCGCTGGCCGCAGTGCCGTGCCGGCTTCAGACGCCGTCTACGAAGGCGCTGCCGGACTGCGCGCGTATCGCGAGGCGAGTCACGAAATGCACGCCGTCTCGGCGCGCGATGATCCGCGCAGCTTCCGCGCGCACTGTCGGGTATACCACTTGGGTGCCGCCGTGCTGACGGACGTGCGCAGCAGCTCGTTGCGATACTCCCGCGCCGCCCGCCACATCGCGCACTGCGCCTATGATCATTATCAGGTTACCTTCAACCTGTCGGGCGAGATCCACTGCCGATCGGCGCGCCAATCGGCGATCGTGCGTCCCGGCGACATCGTCGTCCTCGATACCACGCGGGAGACCGAAGCCACCGTCGATGCGCCGGACCGGGGCTCGGCGCGTGCGCTCACGTTGTTCGTGCCGCGGGCTGCGCTGGCCGCCTTGCAGCGGGCTCCGGCCGGCGGGCACCTGCTGCTGTTGAGCGGCGAGCGGCGCCTGACGCGATCGCTGCACGATCACCTGTCGCAGGTGCTGACCGCCATCGAGGTCGGCGCGCAGGCTGAGCTGCACGCGGCCGCGCAGCGTCTGGTGGGATTGCTCGCCGACAGCCTGGGCGGGCGCCGGGAGCCGCCGGGGCTCGCCTTGGGCCAGGAGAAGCGCGGCTCGATACTCGACTCCCTCGAGCGCCTGATCGAGCGGCGCCTGAACTCGCCCACGCTCTCCCTGGGGCTGCTCTGCTCGCACTGTGGGTGCTCGCGCGCGACGCTGTACCGGCTGTTCGACGCGGAGGGCGGCCCGATCCGCTACATCCGGCAGCGGCGCCTGGAGCGGGCGTTACGGGAGCTCATCAGCGGCAGCGCATCGGACCGGCCGATCCTGCAGCTCGCGCTGCGACACCGATTCGCGAGCGAGGCGACGTTCAACCGTGCCTTCCGCCGCACCTTCGGCATCCCCCCCGGTGAGCTGCGCGATATCGCGGCGCGCTCGCGCCGTGCGGCGGTGTTGCACGCCGACGGCGACGGCGCCCAGGCGATCAACTGGATCAGGACACTCGGACAGGGCGCTGAGCGCGGCGCAGGGGATGGCTCGCGCGCGGGCCCCTGAGACGCCCGGCAAAGTACGTTCACCCGTTCCTCTGCATACTGGCGGGTGGTGTTCCTGGGGGATCAAAACGTGCGGAATCGTCGCCCCGAGCAAGGATGGATCTTCGGGCTGCTCATCGCACCGTATGGTGTGCTGCTGCAAGGCATCGTTCAGGGAGGCGTCTTCGGCTATCTGCTGAGCCGCCAGGGCGCGGGCAGCGCGCGGCAGGCAGAGCTCATCGCGATCCTGTCGCTGCCGACCAGCCTGTACTTCCTGTGGAGCCCGATCACGGACTTCTTCGTCAGCCGGCGCACCTGGCTCATCGGCAGTGCCCTGCTCGCCGCCTCGTTGCTGTGGTTGAGCTTCGAGCAGCCGCGGCTGTCCTCGACGGCCGCCGTGACGCTCCTCTTCCTCGGCGCCTGCTGCGCACAGCTCATCGTTTCGAGCGCCGGCGGCATGATGGGAGCGCTGCACTCGGAGCGGACGCGGCGGATCGCCAGCAATCTCTATCAGGCAGGAGGGATGGGCTTCGGCGCTCTCTCGGCGTGGGTGCTCATTTACCTCGATCCGCGTGTCAGCCGCAACTCGCTGGCGCTGATCGCCGCCGCACTGGTTGGCGTTCCGGCGCTGGTCGCACTCGCGGCGCCGGCGCAGCAGCCGATCTCGGACAGCACTTTCGCGGCGACGATGCGGCGGGTCGCGAGCGAGTTCAAGGCCACCTTTTTCCGCTGGGATGCCCTGCCCTATATCGCCTGCTGCACCTTCCCGATGGCGAGCGGCGCGGCGATCGGATTGCTGCCCGGTGTCGCGGACCAATACGGGGTGAACGGCGATCACGTCGCCTGGATCAACGGCCTGCTCGGGGGGATTCTGATCGCCGCAGGCGCGGCGGCGATGCCCCTGATCCGCATCCGCATGCGAGCTCCACTGCTCTACATGATGGTCGCGCTGGTCAACTGCGCGTGTCTGTCCGTCCTGTCGCTCGGGCCGATGCGGCCGGCCACGTATTACATCGGCGCGCCGCTTTACCTCTTCACGATCGGCTCGTCATACGGAATGTTCACGACGGTGGTGCTGGAGTTCCTCGGGAACTCGGGCAAGAGCGGCAGCACGCGCTACAGCATCATCAACTCCCTGGGAAACGTTCCGGTGCTCTACATGCTGCAGGTGGATGGCTGGGGCGCCGAGCACTGGGGCGGACGCGGCCTGGCGGGAGCGGAGGCGCTGGTGGGAGGCATCGGAGCGTTGGCGCTCCTCGCCTGGCTCGTGATCCGCGGATTCGACCGCACGCCTCTCGCGAGCGAATCGGCGCTCGTCGTCCAATGAGCCCCGGTTTGGTGTCGCTGGTGCCGGCTGCGGGACTGGATGAGGACGCGTGGGAGGACCTGCTGTCCTACATCGAGGAGCGGCAGGTGATCCCGATCGTGGGGCCGGAGCTGCTGCAGGTAGCGACCGAGCAGGGACCCAAGCTGCTGCACGAGTGGGCGGCGGAGAAGCTCGCCGGGCGGCTCAATGTCGCGCGCGCGGATCTACCCGAGCGCTACACGTTGAACGATGTGGTGTGTCTGTTTCTCGCCGGGCGGGGCCGGCGGGAGGAAGCGTACGTGCGGCTGCGCTCGGTGCTGCGGGATGCGCCCTTTGAGCCCCCCAAAGCGCTGCGAGAGCTCGCGGCGATCACGGACTTTGATCTTTTCATCAGCACCACCTTCGACTCCCTCCTCGAGAGCGCGATCAACGCCGAGCGCTTCGCCGGGGCGGCCGCGACCGAAGTGCTCGCCTATGCCCCCAACCGCGTGGTGGACCTGCCCGCCGAGCGCGCCCGGCTCACCCGCCCGCTGGTCTATCACCTCTTTGGCAAGCTCTCCGCCTCCCCGACCTATGCGATCTCGGATGAGGACCTGCTCGAGTACATCTGTGCGCTGCAGAACGAGAGCCTGGTGCCCGAGCGGCTCTTTCACGAGCTCGAGCACAGTCATCTGCTGGTGATCGGCAGCAGCTTCAGCAACTGGCTGGCGCGGCTGTTCCTGCGGATGGCCAAGCGGCGCAGGCTCTCCGATCCGCGCGAGGTGGGAGAGATCCTCGCCGACGATGGGGTCTCGGGGGATGAGCGGCTGGTCGCCTTCCTGCAGCAGGTGAGCGTACGCACGAGGATCTACACGGGGGCGGAGCGGTTCGTCGGAGAGTTGCATGAGCGGTGGCAGAGGCGCAGGAAGGCGGTGGCCTCCGGCGTGTTCGCGGCCGTCGGCCGCTCCGGCGTCTCCGGGGCCGAAAGCGATTCCGCTCGTTACGATTTCTCGCCCGTGCGCTTCGTGCCGCCGGCGCGCGAGATGCCGGATCACGCCGTGTTCATCAGCTATGCGCGCGAGGATCTCCCGGCGGTCCAGAGCATCAAGGCGGGACTCGAGGGGGCCGGGATCACCACGTGGTTCGACATGGATCGCCTCCAAACCGGGGACGACTATGACCGGAAGATCCAGCGCAACATCTCTCGCTGCTCCTACTTCATCCCAGTGATCTCGACCACAACGCAGAGAAGGCTCGAGGGATACTTCCGCCGGGAATGGAGCTATGCGCTCGACCGGGCGCGCAACATGGCGGAGGGAGCCCTCTTCATCCTGCCGGTGACCCTCGATGGAACGAGCCCAGCCGAGGCGCACGTACCCGAACGCTTCAAGGCGCTGCACTTCACGCATCTGCCCGGAGGGCAGGTTACCCCTGAGTTTGCCGATCGCCTGGCGGAGTTCTTGCGCGGCCGAGGTCCATGATCGGATCGATGAGCGTCGCGGACTCCATGGACTCGAGTGCGTCGTTGCTGTCGGGCACGGCGGAGACCAGTGTCGATGCGGACAATCCCTGGCTGGGGCTTGCCTCCTTCACGGAGGAGACGCGGGGATACTTCTTTGGGCGCGAAGGAGAGGTCGCCGAGCTTGCGCGGCGGGTGCAGAGAAAGCTCCTGACGGTTCTGTTCGGTAAATCAGGTCTGGGCAAGACCTCGATTCTTCGCGCGGGTCTGGTACCGCGACTGCGGGAGCAGGGGTATTTCCCGGTGTACCTGCGGATCGATTACGGACGCGACAGCCCCGAGCCTTCTGAGCAGATCAAGCAGGCCGTTCACAAGGCGGCCGCTTCGGGGGAGTGGACTCAGACGGGCGTGTCGGTCCCCGGGGAGTCGATCTGGGAGTTTCTGCACCACCGGGACGATGTGCTGAAGGACTCATCCGGTGCGAGGCTCACACCGCTTCTGATCTTCGATCAGTTCGAGGAGCTCTTCACGCTTGCGCAGAGCGATGAGTTCGGGAGAGCCCGCGCGGCGCGCTTCGTCGAGGAGCTCTCGGACCTGGTCGAGAACCGCCCTCCGAGAGCACTCGAGGCGAAGCTGGAGACCGATGAGAGCATCGCCGAGCGGTTTGACTTCTCGCGCAGCGACTACCGGGTGGTGATTGCCCTCAGGGAGGACTATCTCGCCCCGCTCGAGGGGTTGAAGAAGGTGATGCCGAGCCTGTCGCAGAACCGGCTGCGGCTTGCGCCGATGACGGGGAGTCAGGCGCTCGAGGCGGTGCTGCAACCGGGCAAGGGGCTGAGGCCGGGGAAGCCTCTGGTCTCCGAGGAGGTGGCCGAGGCGATCGTGCGGTTCGTGGCGGGGGGCTCGGAGCTTGCGAATGCGGAAGTGGAGCCCTCGCTCCTGAGTCTGATCTGCCGCGAGCTCAACGAGCAGCGCATCGCGCAGGGACGGAGCGAGATCTCCCAGGACCTGCTCGCAGGCTCCCACGAGACGATCTTGAGCAACTTCTACGAGCGCTCGCTGGCCGATCAGCCCGAGTCGGTGCGCCGGATCATCGAGGATGACCTCCTGACCGAGTCCGGGTACCGGGAGAACTTGGCCGAGGAGAGTCTGCTCAAGCGTTTCCAGGCGGCACGGGCCGCCCCGGACGCGCTTGCGAAGCTGGTCAATCGCAGGCTGCTGCGGATCGAGGAGCGGCTCGATGTCCGCCGGGTCGAGCTCACGCACGATGTATTGACCGGGGTCGTGAAGGCGAGCCGGGATCAGCGGCACGAGAGAGAGGCACGGGAGGCGACCGAGCGGGCCTTTGCCGAGCAACGGGCGCGGGAGCAGGCCGCCCACCGTGCACTGCGCCGTGCGCAGGCAGTGGCGGGGGGCTGCGCGCTGCTCGCCCTGGTCGCCGTCGCGGCGGCGGCTTCGGCGTTCCTCAGCATCAAGCGCGCTCGTCACGCCGAGCTCATTGCCCAGCAGACCCGAGCGGTCTCCGAGCAGGCGCGGCAGGAGGCCGAAGGGCTGCTCGGTTTCCTCACGGACGATTTCGTGCGCGAGCTCGAGACCTTCGGGCGCTATCAGAGCATTGCGGAGCTGTCGCAGCGGGA
>JASHVV010000068.1 GCA_030044385.1 Gammaproteobacteria bacterium | reverse complement strand
GCGATCGATACGCTGAGCACGTAGATGGCAAAGAAATGCCCGCTGCCGCACTCGCAGCACATCAGCGCCCAGGCGCTCAACAGCACGAGATTGTTGGCCAGCATGTGTCGGTATTCCCTGGCGGACTTCCAGTAGCGCGACCGGTAGGTCGCCGCATGCGCCCGCAATGATACGCCCGGCCGGGACAGCTTTTGCCGCAGCGTGTGCGTCACCAGCCCGATGCTGCCCTTCAGCCAGGTGAAGCGCGGGTTGAAGATCAGATAGATGAAGCCGGCGATCGGGGCCGCCGTCAGGCTGCACTTGAACCGATACAGGCGCTGCCGTGCGCCGCTCAGCGCCGCATACTCCTCGACCGAGAGGGTCGTGTACGGTCCGCGATATTTATCCCAGTTGCCGTTGTGGGCGTGGTGATAATTGTGATGCTGCGACCAGACGTACTGCGGCATCCCGGCCACGACTCCCAGGAGGAAACCGACCAGGCGATTGAGCCAGCAGCTGCGAAACAGGCTGCCATGGCCGCACTCGTGCATGAGGCCGAAGGTGCGCACGAGCAGCAGGACGATGCAGGGCACCGGTACCAGGCCGAGCCACGCAGAGACGCTCATGAGCCGCAGGGCGGCCCACCAGAGGAGCGCGAAGGGGACCAGGGTCGTGAGGACCTGCAGCAAGCCTCGGATGTCTTCGGACTTGGCATATCGACCGATCATGGCGCACTTGTGATGCTTCAGGCCGTCATTCGACTCCACGCTATAGCCCCCACCCGTCTCGAAATCGTACTTATATGAAGCCGCCGGGCCCCGCTCGCGCGCCGGCACGGCAATGCCGTGTATCGACCGTGTCTGGTGTCACGGTGATCACTTTGTGAGCCTACGCGGACGGCCGCGCAGGATCGACCGTACAGGTCGCACTTATTAACGCAGACGGGCTGGTGGATATCAAGGAATTGGGAGCGCTCCCTTACCCGCAGCGTATCCGGGGCGGATCCCGTGCCCAAGCTGCTGATTCGTAAGCCGCTCCGTCCCGTCACCGGCGGCGGGCGCCGCGCTCACCCCGGCGGCGGCAGTTTGTCCGCCGTTCTCGTCTCGAAGTCGCTCGCGTCGTGGCGCTCGTGCAGCTGGCTGGAAAGCTCGCCGGAAGTGCGATTGACCATGCGCCCGCGCCGCACGGCAGGCCGCTCGAGGAGCATGTCCGCCCACCGCTGGACGTTCCTGTAATCCTGCACGCTGAGAAACTCGGCCGCGGTTCCGTAGAGCCAGCCTTTGGCCAGGCCGCCATACCAGGGGAAGATCGCGATGTCGGCGATCGTATAGGCATCCCCCGCGACGTAGCGGTGGTCGGCCAGGCGCCGGTCGAGCACATCGAGCTGGCGCTTCACCTCCATGGCGAAGCGGTCGATGGCATATTCGATCTTGGCCGGCGCATAGGCGTAGAAGTGCCCGAAGCCGCCGCCCAAGTAGGGGGCGCTGCCCATCTGCCAGAAGAGCCACGAGAAACACGCCGCGCGCGCGGCGCCCTCGCGGGGCAGCAAGGCGTCGAACTTCTCCGCCAGATAAACCAGGATCGCGGCGGACTCGAACACCCGGATCGGCTCCGGGCCGCTGCGATCGACCAGGGCCGGGATCTTGGAGTTGGGATTGACCGCCACGAAGCCGCTGCCGAACTGATCGCCTTCGTTGATGCGGATCAGCCAGGCGTCGTATTCGGCGCCGCGATGGCCGAGAGCCAGCAGCTCTTCCAGCATCACGGTCACCTTCACGCCGTTGGGGGTCCCCAGCGAATAGAGCTGCAGCGGGTGGCGGCCGACCGGCAGCGCCTTTTCGTGCGTGGCGCCCGCGACCGGACGGTTGATGTTTGCAAAGGCGCCGCCGCTCGGCTTGCTCGCGCTCCAGACCTTCGGCGGCACGTATTCGGACGATTCGGCCATGCTCGGTACTCCTGCTGCCTCGCGACCTTAAGCAGCCGGACCCGCGAGCGCAATGCCTCGAAAGAGGGTGTGTGCCCTCCTGCAACCTTTCCCGGCCGGCGGTGTTCTAGGGGCGAAAGAAGAGGAGAAGACATCATGAGCACCATCCGCAAAGCCGCTTTCGCCGCCAGCTCGCTGGCCATCACCCTGATCGGCGCCGCTCTCGTTACCGCGCCTCTGGCGTTCGCGCGGGCGATGCCGGTCGTGGCGCACGCTGCCTGCTCGGTCCCGAGCGCGCAGCTCACCCTGTCCGGCCGCGCCGGTTGCACGGGTGTCAGCCGCGACGCGGGATTGATCGCGCTCAATCGCAAGTAATCGGCCCCGTGTGATGCGCCGCCCGCAGGGGCGGCGCATCGCGCTCGCAACTGCAGCTCGATCGAGGCGGTAATCCCCGGCTGCCGGGGCGCCGCGCGCCCGGGCTCCCGCGCCCTTGACAATACTTGCCGAATCAAGTATTGTTTAAACAAATATTGCGGGAGCAACCATGACCGAGCCGTTCTACACCGTCGATACCCTGGAGCCCGCCAAGAGCATCGGTTTCCTGGTGAAGCGCTGCGGCGGGCTGATGTCCCAGATCGCCGAGCGGCGCTTCGCGGCCGAGCGGGTCTCGTTCACGCAGTGGATGGTGATCGCGAACCTGGGCCGGTTCGACCGCCTGACCGCGACAGCCCTGAGCGCGGAAACCTGCCACGACCTGGGCGCCCTGACGCGCATCGTCGATGACCTCGAGGCCGGCGGCCTGGTGCGGCGTGAGCGCACCGAGCGCGATCGCCGTGTGGTGGAGATCGCGCTGACGCCGGAGGGCCGGCGGTATCTGCAGGCGGGCAAGCGCCTGGTGGTCGAGCTGCTGAACTCGCTGGCGGAGCCTTTCTCGCGGCAGGAGCTCGAGACGCTGATCGTCCTCCTGCAGCGAATGATGGAGCGGCTGCAGACGGCGGAGCGGACGACGCCGGTGCAGGCTCCGCAGCAGGCTCCGCGCTCGGGCCGCCGAGCGCAGCCGCGGGTTCCTGTTGATGTC
>JASHVV010000067.1 GCA_030044385.1 Gammaproteobacteria bacterium | reverse complement strand
GTCCCGTCCGACGATCAGGGCGAGATCCGGCAGCGCCGCCAGCAACAGCGCGGCGCCGTCACCTTCCGGATTAAGTAAGATCGCGCGGGCAACCGGTCTGTGGCTGACCATGATCCGCGAAGGGTAGTCTTTGCAGGCGGACCCGGTCCGGGACGCAGCTCGCGATTGGCTGATTTCTCAGCTTCCGAGCAGGATGTCGATGAATCGGCGCACGCGGGCGCCGTAAGGGGGCCGCAGGCCGGTGAGACCCGCCAGGTCGAGCCGGGTCTGGCGGAAGACCGCACGCGCATGGCTGAACTGCCTGAAGCCCTGCTCGCCGTGATAGGCCCCCATGCCGCTCGCTCCGACACCGCCGAACGGCAGGCTCTGGACCAGGAAGTGCGCGGCCACGTCGTTCACCGTGACTCCGCCCGAGACGGTCCGGTCGAGTATCTGGCGCAGCTCGCGCGCGTCGTGGCCGAAGTAGTAGAGAGCCAGAGGGCGTGCTCCCCGGCCGATCTCGAGGATCGGCTCCTCGATCCGGTCGTAGCAGACGACCGGCAGTATCGGCGCGAAGATCTCCTCCTGCATGACGCGCATGCTCGCGGCCGGCTCCAGTATGAGGGCGGGCGGGATGTGCCGCTCGTCGCCGGCGGTTGCCGCCGCCTCATCCAACATGACCGCCCGGCCGCCCTTCGCGATCGCGTCGGCGACGAGCTCGCGGGCGCGCGCCGCGTGCCGCACCGAGACCAGGTTGGTGTAATCCGCGCTGGCGGTCCCGGCGGGATACGCCCGCCTCACCCAGGACTGCGCTGCGCGCACGAACGGCTCGAGGCTCTCGCGGGGCAGGAGCACATGATCGGGGGCGAGGCAAACCTGACCGGCATTCGCGA
Source organism: Gammaproteobacteria bacterium (assembly GCA_030044385.1). Taxonomy (GTDB): domain Bacteria; phylum Pseudomonadota; class Gammaproteobacteria; order Steroidobacterales; family Steroidobacteraceae; genus 13-2-20CM-66-19. The sequence continues at coordinate 9,952 of JASHVV010000067.1, read as the reverse complement.
GCTTGCCGAGCAGGATGCGATCGGCCGCGCGGGCAAGATCGGCCGAGCGGCCGATGATGACGGGACACTTGCCGCCGAGCTCCAGTGTCACCGGCACCAGATTCCGCGCCGCAGCCTCCATGACTCTGCGGCCGACTTCCGTCGACCCGGTGAACATCAGGTGGTCGAATGGCAGCCGCGAGAACGACGCCGCGACTTCGGGGCCCCCGCTCACGACCGCGACCTCCAGCGGGTCGAAATGACTCGCGATCAGCTCCTGCATCAGGCCGGTGGTCGCGGCAGTGATTTCCGAAGGCTTGATCAGACATCGGTTGCCGGCGGCGAGGGCCGCCGCCAGCGGCCCGAATGAGAGCGCGATAGGGAAGTTCCACGGGCTGATGATTCCGACGACGCCGAGGGGTTGATAAACGATCTCGCTCCTCGTGCCCGGAACTCCCAGCGGCATCCCGGTGCTCATCCGGCGCGGACGCATCCAGCGCCGAAGGTTCCGCCGCGCGTGCCGCAGTGCCTGCACGGCAGGGTAAACGTCCATCACCGATGTTACGGCGGGCGGCCGATTGCCATAGTCCGCGGCAACTGCGTCGCAGAGCCGCTGCCGATGAGTGATCAACAGGTCGATCGCGCGAGTCAGCCTGTCGCGCCGCGCGCGCGCCGTGACCAATCCTTCCGCGGTGAAGGCCTCGCGCTGCCGCTCGAGCAGCAGGGCGGCATCGGTCGGCGTACCGGTGTGCATGCCGGATCCTGCTCGCAGCGGATCCCGGGGCGCAAGCGCTGCATCGGTAATCAGCCGGCCATGGCTGCCGCGTCCGGAGTCGAGGGCTCCTCGTCGACGGGCGCGGCCGCCAGCCTGTCGAGCCAGGGCACGAGCAGCGTCGCGATGACGGCGGCCGCCAGCGCGCCGACGGCCAGCCAGGTGAAGAGCCGGGTATAGATGGGTAGGGTCTCCAAGGCCGAAGGCGTGCCCGCCGGAATGCTCGCGAGGCTGGCGATGGCCCCGCCGGCGTAGAGGCTCAGGCCCATGCCGAGGAACCAGCCGCCCATGATGATCCCGCGTGAGCGTTGCGGAACCAATTGCGACACCATGGAGAAACTGAGCGCGGCGATCAGCAGCTCGCCGAGCGATTGCGCGCCGTAGCCCGCCACCAGCCACCACGGCGAGGCGATGCCCTGATTCGCCGTGAACCGACTCGCCGCGTAGAGGAAGAATGCCGCCGCGAGCAGATAGAGGCCGGCCGTGAACTTGCCGGCGATGGAGAAATCGCCTCGGCGGGTCTTCGCCATCCGGCCGTACAGCCACGCGAGCGGCGCCGCCAGCACCATCAGCCAGAACTGGTTGAGGTCCTGAAACTGTGCCGCGGAGACGCGCACGCCGAGCAGGGAGTGCCTCACGTTGCGCAAGGCGAAGAGCGTGAGCGACGTGTAGATCTGTTGGTTGTAGACAGCCCAGATGATCGAGATGAGCGTCAGGACGATGCAGGCGATCGCCCGATTGCGGCCGCCGCCCGCGCTCTGCGTCAGCAGGCGGGCGAAGACATAGATGAGGAGTGCCGCGGCCAGGCCGACCACCGCCAGTGTCGCCGTGTGATAGCGGATGATCTGCGACAGCAGGCCGGCGACCGGCAGCCCCAGCACGATCACCGCGGCCAGGATACCGGGCTTGAGCGGGGCGAAGTCGGGCTCGGCGCCGTAGGGCCGCAGGTAGTCGCCGATCAGGCCGTAGTTGATCAATGCCAGCGCCAGGCCGATGGCGCTGACGCCGAAGGCGAGGTGCCAGCTGTCGAAGCGCAGCGATCCCAGGGTGATGAGCCAGCCCGGATGATCCTTGATCCACGGCAACAGCAGAATCGAGACGAACGCGCCGATCTGGAGCGATATGTAGTAGATCGTGAACAGGATGTCGAGCTTGGAATGCTTGCCTTCGTGCAGGCGGGAGACCAGGTTGTTGGGGTTGACCTTGAAGAGGCCGTTGCCGAGCGCCATCACGCCCATCGCCGGAAAGAGCGCGGCTTTCATCGGCAGCGACAGCAGCAGATAGCCGATTCCCAGTGTCGCGGCGCCGAGCACCATGGTGCGACGCAGTCCCAGCACCCGGTCGCCGATGTAGCCGCCGAGTATCGGCACGGTGTACACCAATGCCGAGAAGGCGCCCCAGGCAATGTCGGCCCGCGTATCGTCGAAGCCGCGTTGTTGCACCATGTACAGCACCAGCAGCGACGCCATGCCGTAGTACCCGAAGCGCTCCCAGACCTCCATGAGGAACAGCACCAGAAACGCTTTGTTCGGGTGGCGCTCAGCCTTGGTGCGATCGGCTATCATGGCGAGACCCCGGGCATGCCAGGACGGCAGCTTAATGGCCGGGCGCGGCTGTTTCCACAGAGAAAGGGCGCAGCATGAAGATCGCGGACATGAACTGGTCTCAGGTCGAGGCGTACCTCGCGCATGACGACCGGGCCGTGCTGCCGATCGGCAGCACCGAGCAGCACGCCGGCCTCAGCCTCTGTGTGGATCACATCCTCTCCGAGCGCGTGTCGGTCGAGGCGGCCGAGCCTCTGGGTGTCCCGGTGTTCCCTGGGCTGCCCTTCGGGATGACGCCTCATTTCATGGCTTACCCGGGCACCATCAGTGTCACGGCGGACACCTACGGACGGCTGGTCCTGGACATTCTCGACAGCCTGGCGACTCATGGCTTCAAGCGCATTGCCATCGTCAACGGGCACGGCGGCAATACGTCGGTGCAGTCGAAGATTGCCGAGTGGCGCGCCGCCAAGCCGGGCATCACCGTCAGGTTTCACAACTGGTGGAATGCTCCCGCGACCTGGCAGGCGGTGCAGGCAACCGATCCCGTCGCGTCGCATGCTTCCTGGATGGAGAATTTTCCGTGGACGCGGGTGGCGGGTGTCGAGTATCCGGCGCTGCAGAAGCCGATGGTGGACATCCCGCGCCTGCGCACGCTCCAGCAGCCGGCGGCGGTGCGCGAATACATCGGCGACGGCAATTTCGGCGGCCGCTATGGCCGGTCGGACGAGGAGATGCTCGCCATCTGGCGCGTTGCCGTGGAGGAGACGCGGGCCATCATCGACAGTGGCTGGTAGGAGTTCCCCTGCGGACCGCCCCCTCCGTGCGCTGGAGGGTGTCGAGCTGCGAAGGCGCCTCGCGGCGGCGATGGCAGCGGGCGACGGCCCGGCCGGGGCGCATTGCATCCACGAGCTCTGGATGCGCACCGAGCTCGGATTCGACTTCGATTCAGCTCTCGATCGCCTCTGGAAGTGTGCGGCGAGCTCGATTCCCGAGTGGCTGCCAATGACGTATGTCGACTGGCTCCCGACCGCGTATGAGGTTGCCGCTCGTTTCGACTCCGCGCGCAAAGGGCGATCGAACATATACCTGGTACTGCTCGACTACAGCGACCGGAAAGACGGTCCATACGGGGTGTATGTGGGTATGAGTCACTACACGCCCGCACAACGCTTCGACCAGCACAAGGCGGGCATCCGCGCATCGGGCGCCGTCCTCAAGCGCGGTCTCGAGGTGCTGACCGGCCCCGTGCTCCACCTCCAACACATCGCCCGTGAGGAGGCCGCCCGGATCGAGGCGAGTCTCGCCGCCGCTCTCGGCGATGCCGGCCTGCTGGTGCAGGGCGGTCACTGATTGATTTCCGGCTCGACGAGCCGCGCCAGGTTGCGCAGGGACTCCTGCCAGCCGAGGTAACAGGCCGCCACCGGGAGCGCATCGGGCAAGCCTTCCTGCACGATGGTGAGCTCCGTGCCGACCGTGACCTCCTTCAGCGTCACGGTCACTCGCAGCTCACCCGGAAGGCTCGGGTCGTCGAATCGGTCGGTGTAGCTGAGGCGCTCGTTCGGGACGAGCTCGAGATATTTGCCGCCGAACGAGTGCCCCTGACCGGTGGTGAAATTCCGGAAGGACATCCGATGCGCGCCGCCGACTCTGGGCTCGAGCTGATGCACGGCGCAGGTGAAGCCGTTGGGCGGAAGCCACTTGGCCATCGCATCGGCCTCGATGAACGCGCGATAGACCTTCTCCGGCTTCGTGGCCAGGACTCGATGGAGTCGCACGGTATTCGGCATGGTCGGATCTCCTCGTACTTGGGGTCGCGGCGGCTTTCAGGTAGCTCACTTCATGGCCGAGCGAGCACCGGCCATTTCGACATCGAAGCATGCGGCCGTTCGCGGGACCCGTTTTCTCTCCAGCGCCAAGCGTAAGATATAGGGAGCATCCCGCCGTGGCGGAGTTTTCGCCCATGAGCACCGAAGATATTTCGAAGAAGCACTTTATCGTCCGTATACTCGAGGTTCATCAGGTCTTTGTTCAGGGCGATGAGTTTGCCGGCGGATATGCCAAGACCGTGTCCCTTTCCGACGGAACCACGCGCACCGTTGAGCTGACTCCGATGATGCGTGACGGACTGCCGGTCGTGGAGATCAAAGGCGTTGGCGCTCTAAGCTATATGGGGACGGTGAATAGTTCGAAAAGCTGCGGAAGGCTGCTGGTTCAAGTCGCGGGATACGATGCCGTACGAGCAGAATGGCACGAACACGTGCAGGCGCGCTCCGGGTCGCGCGTGCTCCCGCCCGACACCTCGTTGATCTCCATCCCGGAATTCATACCTCCCGGCTTCGTTCAGGGAGTCGAGATTCTCAACGACAACACCACGACGATGAAGTTCGTGGCCGACCTGCTGAGCGCTCACCTCGGATTGAGCGCGCAGGATTCCATCGAGACGATGCTCTCAATTCACAAACGGGGCGGTGCGCTTATACCTACTGCATCCTCGGAGGATGCTCAGCGAATTGCCGCGGAGATGACAGCGGAGGCTGCGAAGCATGGCTATCCTCTGGTATGCAGGGCGGTAAGCATCGGTCAGTGAGCAGTCAGAGACGTGGGCAAATTACCTTCCCGTGCCATGCCGGGACCGCGGAGTTTCCGGTCATCGAAAGAACTTCGCGCCTGGATGACGAAGGAGCACACCCGAGCCCGCGGTCTGCTCCTGCGAATATACAAGAGAGACTGCGGTGTTCCATCGGTCACGTATGCCGAGGCGCTCGACCAGGCGCTGTGTTTCGGCTGGATAGATGGGCAGAAGCTGCCGTTTGACGCAAATTCCTGGGTACAAAAATTCACTCCGCGCAGGGCGAAAAGCGCTTGGTCCAAGCTAAATGTTGCGCATGTCGATCGGCTCATCCAGGAGGGCCGAATGACACCTGCCGGTCTCAAGGAGGTGGAAGCGGCCAAAGCCGACGGACGCTGGACCACCGCGTACGATTCTCCCGCTAACGCAACGGTGCCTCCGGAGTTCGTCAGGGAGCTCGCACGTAACGCCAAGGCAAAGCAGTTCTACGCGACGCTCAACAAGGCCAATCTGTATTCGATTGCCTACCGGTTACAAACGGCAAAGCGCTCAGAGACAAAGATCAAGCGCATAAGGCTGATCATCGACATGCTCGCGCGCGGCGAGAAATTTCACTGACTGCCCTCAGGGCCGTTGGCCTGCGCCGACTTATGTGGGAAGCGGATCCGAAAGATCAGGGCGTGGAATCGGGTGGATGGCCCGCTCAAGCGTCCTTCCGATTCTGCGGCCAGCAATCTCAAGGTCATACTGTGACTGGAGGTTCAACCAAAGCTGTGCGGAGGTGCCGAAGTAGCGAGACAACCTCAAGGCCATCTCCGCCGAAACCGCTCGGCGCCGGCGTACGATTTCATTGATTGACGGAGCCGTCACTCCTAGCTCCTTGGCCAGCTTATACGAGCTCAGCTTGAGCGGCTGCATGAAATCATGAAGCAGAATGTCGCCCGGATGGACCGGCCGTAGTCTCTTTGTAGCCATGTTCGGTTCTCTATTCCCGCATCAATGGTAATCCACGATTTCAACATCGAGCACATCGCCGTTCTGCCATTTGAAGCATATGCGCCACTGCTTGTTAACGCGGATGCTGTGCTGGCCCGCGCGGTCGCCCTTGAGTGCCTCGAGCTGATTCGATGGTGGGATCATCAGATCGCGCAAATCCGCAGCGCTATCGAGGTACTTCAGCTTCTCGCGAGCGCGTTGCTGAATCTGGTTGTCCAGGCCCTGCACAAATCTCCCTTCGAATACCGCCTCCGTGTCTTTATTCTTGAAGGTCCGGATCACGATCACATCTTAAAGCATCGCTATATTATCGTCAAGCGTTAATAAGAATATGCCCCGGCTCTGGCTTATGCCTTCAGGTTCAGGCGGGGCTACGCCCGTTTCCCCACCTCGGGGTATAGCCATGAACCACCTCATTGAGACCAGCTCGAGAGCTGCCCGTGGAACAAGGGAAAGCGCCTCGGGCAGAAGCCGTCGGGCGGCAAATTCCAGCCATTATGCGCAGCGCTCGCTTATGTGCAGGCACGCATCGGCGGCGCGGCGGAACCGTAGCCGACGCAACTTCAGGCCACGCATAATTACAGCGTTCTAAGGAAGTGAAGCACCGAGTCCGGCGCGCGGTAGCGGCGCGCCTGGGTTTTGGGCTCCTTCAGCCTCCCCACACACGGTGCGCCACTCGACAGCGATGTATCTACTGCAGTCCGGCGTCGATATCAGCGTGATCGCGCTGTGGCTTGGTCACGAGAGTCCTATGACCACTCACCACTACGTTGAAGCCGATCTGGTTATGAAGGATCGAGTCCTCTCCCGAATCTCATATTGGCCGTTATGAAAAGCTCTCCATAACGGCCAACTGCGATCGCTCGTCCCAGAGCCTCATTTTGCCCAACGCAGTCAGTCGAGAACTGCACCCCCGTGGGAACTCACGCGCGAGCGTCTTCGCGCAAGGAAACGTCACTTTCCTGGAGGCGCGATCTCAAATCGTAATAGATTGCGAGCTCGGCCGCCGTAGTCAGAGGAAAGGCCAGTGCGTTGCAGGCCGATGCGCCGACTATGACGACGCGGTGGCTGTAGGCGTCGGCAAGCACCAGCGCGTGCGCCACGAAAAGACGAATGACGCTGGTGAATGTGATGGCGACGAGCCATAGGATGATCATCGAAATAAGGCCGAATTTTACGACCCGCCACCAGTGACCCTTGACCAAGCGCCAAGTCCGGCCGAGCGAGGCCACTGCGCCACAATCGTCTACATAGACTGCTGCAAACGTTAAGCCCAGCGCCATCCACAGATAGGCGATCAACATCAGGACCCCGATCACGACAGCAGGGATTCCGATTGCATACACCACCCGCAGCGCTAGCGCCGTGGTTGGCACCGCAGCAAGTTCAATAAGCGACGCAACGCTGAAGAGCATGGCTCCGCTTGCGGCGGCGAAGGTAAAGATCAGCAGCAAAAGTGCCAACGACGTGCGGGGCAAACGCCGCAGTCCAATGAAGAGAGCGCTTCCGAAGGAATTCGCTCCGCTACCGCGTAGCGTTGCGATCTGCTGCGCCATGAGAACGCAAATCAGGACACTGCTTGTTACCATGAAAAGTAGTTGGCTGACAATCAGCCTCGGCGATTCTAATACCGCTTCCACGTGCACGAGGGCTGTGGGAAAGGGCGCTCCGGGGGACGGGTGAGAGGCGCCTGGGGGGAGTAAGGAGAACTGAATCCACGCAGTAATGGGGACCATTACCAACGGGAGCATCCAGCAGCGTCGGAATGAAATTCGAAAGATGCGCAGCCATTCGCCGACGACACCCCAAATCGAAAGCGGGGCCGACGGCGTTACGTAGCTCATGATGACTCCCGGTTGGATGCACTCGGGCGCTAGCTGCCCGATTCGTCTTGGATATCCGCAGAATAGCGAAGTCCTCGCTTCAGTGGCGGAGATTCTGCGCTGCCGGGCTTCGAAAGCGCCCATAGCCCTTGGATAGAGGGCGGCAGCCCGTTCGTCGGGATATCATTCGCGCGCCTGACCGAAGGCGGACTGTAGATGTTGAGCCCAAGCGAAGAACTGTACTGGAGGCCCGAGACACCGGTCCCCTATTCTGGCTCCATGAGTACGTCTACACGTCCATACTCCGTTGCAACCCAGTTGCGCCACAGCTTCGTTGGGTGTTCGCTACCGGGATAGCTGATAACGAGCGTCCGCGGCTTGTCCCAACGAATATGTAGCAGTTCCGGGTGTGCTACCGATCGCAGCAGATTAGCTCGAAAGGTTGGCTCGACCCATTGCGAGCTCTCGAGCAACGAAACACCGACAGTGGGCGTAGCATCGACGCACTCCGTGCGGAAAACGCTGGCCTTCAAGTAACCGTCGGGAGAGGGGACTTCCCAAAGCAGAACGTTTCGACAGTGCGCAAGGCGCGACAAGTTCCCGATCCATAGCCCACCAACGACTAGAATAGAGAACAGCAGCGCCACTACGCACCCTACGGCTTTGGCCGTGCTCTGGGAGGCCTTGGGGGGCGCCGCGGTCGTTGAATCGGTGGCGACGGTCGGGTCGGCATCGTCAGGCCGTGGATAGGCGAGCGCCTGATCGGCCAATTCCTTCGCCGGAACCGCCGATTCGGCAAGGATGCGCCTCGCTTCCTTCTCACATTCGGGAGGGACCCATATGAATGTCTGTCCATCAGACCAGGGAGGGCGCCAGACACGGGTGGAAATATTGGCGCTTGATAGTTGTTGAGCGGCGACTCCTACGGAGAGTTCGTCTCGAAATTCCCCGACGCTGACCCAATCGTCGCTTCCCATGTGGAGTGGCTTATACACCATTATCCTGTTGAGTCCTAATCGCACTCATTTTCGGCGCTTTCACTTGCTCCACGGCGCGCGTGCGCTAATTCCGACGCTACATACGAGCCGGCCGCAACATCAGTCGTTCGGGTCGCAATCGGCTGCTGATCCAATCGGCCAAGAGCCGTCACTCCTGTACTCAACCCCGTATCCCGGAAGGTGACGTTCGCCCGCTCACCAGATACCATTGCTAGCATGCGAAACTGGAGCGGACTGTGAAGAGTCCATCGCCGCGGCGTGACGCTTGCGCCCGAACGGTCGGGTTCGTTCTTGGGGCAGTAATTCCCAAACTCCGCGGTAGCGCCGCGTGTGTCGCAGCGGCTTCAACGATCGTGTTGGTGGCATCGCCTGTCCAGGCCAAAGCTCCCGGGATACCGACGACTCTAAAATTGAGCATCGAGTGCATGTACAAAGTCCTCAAGACTGTGCCTGGAGTCAGTGAGCCCAAAGTGGGCTACGTGACGAGCGACGGGTGGACTCATCCGTTCATACAATACCGAGCGGCGGAACAGGACAGCTGGCTGGAACCGACCCGGTTCGATGTCAAGAGGAGTGATCATCACAAGTACCATTTTCTGGCCATCCTACCTGGGATGGTTCCGCCGGGCGGTCGTCTCGACCTTCACGTAACAGAAGCGGTCACGCAAAAGTGGCGGAGCGAGTGTAGCGTAGATGCTGAAGTACTTCTGGAGTGACATTACGGTCCGGAGGTGTTCTGGAGGAGGCTATCTGAGGCATGCCAGGCCCAGCCGTACCTGATACCACCAGCACGGATCGCTCCGACGAGGAGTTAACAGGCTTCGGCTGACTGCAAAGGTAGGCAGCAGACGTTACCGTTCACGACCGGTACACGTTGGTCCGGCGGGATTACGCCCTCGCCCCGATCGGCAGCACGGTCCGGCCGTAGTCGCCGTTGATGACCTCGGCGGCGGAGAGATAGGCCGCCAGCGCGGCGCAGACCAGGCCGACATAGCCGCCCGCCACCTGCAGCGCGGTGGATCCGCGCAGCTCGCCTGCCGCGAGCAGGAAGAACGTGATCCAGAGAGTGAGGAACACGAGCTGCAGCACGGTCGTGTGGCGGAAGGAGGCGATCCACATGTAGAACGTGAACACCCCCCAGACGATCAGGTACCAGCCGACGAAGGCCGGGGGCGCGCCGGCGCCGAACTCGTGCGCGTAGGCGACGAACGACAGCCAGAACGAGCCGTAGCCGACGAAGGCCACGGTTGCAAACGTGTTGCCGCGGA
>JASHVV010000066.1 GCA_030044385.1 Gammaproteobacteria bacterium | reverse complement strand
AAGGAGACGAAGAAGAAGCCGGCGAAGACCTTCGAGGAGAAGCGCGCCGCAAAGCGCGAGAAGCGGCAGTCCAAAGGACGGTGACCGGCAATCGCACCGGCTCACCGCGGCGGGCTCACACCCCGCCGCGGTGAAAACCGGTCCCGCAGGCCTTCCCGGAAGCGCCCGGGTCTACTGCTCCAGAATGGCGCCGTAGTGCCCATCCACGGTCACGTCGACGTATCCCACGCCTCCATTGTTCGACACAGTATACTGCGTGCCGGTCACCAGATCGGTGACTGTCGAGCCGATCGCGTCGCCCGCCAGCCAGACCGGAACGGCCACGTCGGACTGGGTACTGCTGGTGTTGTTGAGCACTACCACCAGGCGGTGATTCGCATCGACGCGCGCGAAGGCGAATATCCCGCTGGTGCCGTACAGGTCGCCGGTATCGTCCGGTATGATCGGCACGACCGAGCCCGTCCGTAGCTCGGGATAGTCGTTGCGGATGCCGCTCAACTGCTGGACCAGCGCGACTCCGGTGTTTGCCGTGGTGGCATCAGACCAATCGAACGTACGGCGGTCATCCGGATCCGCTCCGCCCAACATGCCGTACTCATCTCCATAGTAGGTCATGGGAGTGCCGACGTAGGTGAACTGCAGGATCATCCCCTCGTAAGTTCCCCAGCCATTGGTCCAGGAACAGCGCGTCGCGAAGCGCTCGGTGTCCTGCGTACTGAGCTCGTTGGTCATGACCTCCTGCACGTTCCACGGCAGATCGGCGCGGGTGTCCCACAGCCAGGTGGCGAACGTGGCCGTGTCGATCGAGTTGCTGTTGCCATTCTCGTCCACGCCGCAGATCCACTCCGAGACCGGATTGGTGAAGCCGTTGTAATTCATGGCACTGTCCCATTCCGTGCCGTCCTCGAGCCATGCCGACGCGTCGCCCCAGTACTCCCCGAGGATCTCCGCGTTCGGGTTGATCGAGGTGACCGCGGTCCGCAGCTCCTGCATGATCTGGTGGTTGGTGGCGTCGCTGCCGCCGTTGCCGCCGGAATCCAGGTACTGTGCCGCATCCAGGCGCCAGCCGTCGATGCCGTACGGCGACTTCAGATAGGTCTGGACCACCGAGCTGGAGCTGCCGTAGATCTGCTCACGCGTCGCCGAGCCGCTCGCGCCGTAGTCGAGCTTGGGCATGCTGGGGGTCCCGTTGGGAGCCACCCCCAGGAAGTCGTAGTACTCCGTTGGCCAGCTCTGGAACGTGTAATAGCTGTAATACGGGCTGGACTGGGACTGGTAGGCCCCGGTCACCGAGCAGGTGAAGTTCCAGTAGGTGTAGAGGCCGAACCAGCAATTGGTGTCGCCGGTGTGGTTGAACACTCCGTCGAGGATGATGTAGCCCTCCGGTCCGTTGCTGGTGCCGTGGACGGCGGAGATCAGATTCTCGAGATCCGTATTGGTTCCGAAAGCCGGATCGACCGTGTAGTAGTCTGCCGTGTCGTACTTGTGGTTGGTCGGCGACTCGAACACCGGATTGACCCAGATGATGTTGGCGCCGAGCGTCTGCTTGATGTAGGACAGCTTGTCCTGGATGCCGACCAGGTCGCCGCCGAAGAACACTTCGCTGTCGCAGCCGCTGACGCTGGCCGCAACGTTCGTGTAGCCGCTCGCCCAGGACGGCGCCTCGGTGGCGCAGCCGCGGTAGGTGAACTCGCCGGCAGTGACGTCGTTGCTCGTATCGCCGTCGTAGAAGCGGTCGGGAAAGATCTGGTAGCCGATGCCGTTCTGCATCCAGCTCGGCGTCGTGAAGCCCGGAATGATGTAGAAGTTATCCGGGCTGTTGTCGGCCGGCTCCGAGGTGCTGGGACCGGCGGCGTTGTACCAGGCCGTGGCTGAGCCGTCGTTGATCTGGAACCAGTACTGCAGCTCCGTGCTGCCGATATCGCTGATCGTGCCCTGCCAGTAGTCGAACTGGCCGGTCGGATCGGTCGATACCCAGCTCATCGGCACCCAGGTCACATCGCCGGTTGCCGCGTCGTAATACACGATGTTTGCGCTGGTGATATCGTGATAGCAGACCCGGAACGTCAGAGTGACGGACGCATTGGCCGCCGGCTCCGGGTTGCTGTCGTACATCGGTCCCTGATCGTGGAATAACTGGACCCACTCGACGTTGTTGTCGTTCGCGCAGGCCAGCGCGCGACTGCTGACGCTGAGCAATGCCCCAGCGAGCAGGATGAACATGAGCAAATGCGCGCGGCCCGACGGCCGGCCGGTTTTACGGTCGTGCTGACTCATCGTTCGACCCTCTCTGTTCAGGCGATTCCGCTGCCGAGCGGCCACGTTCAAGGTGGCCCTTGCCCGTGGCTGCAGGATGCGCCGCGATTTCGCGACTTGGCAACGCCTCACATACGTATTCATGGAATTCGATGTGCTCGCCGGCGCATACCAACGTGTCGGAAACCGGATCGCGGATCCAGGCGTTGTATGGGGTTATGTCTGTGGCAACGAGACGACAATCGGGTCATACTGCGCCGGTGCGTCCTCGATCCTATCCGCCGGGCATCAAGCTCGTACTCGCCGTGTACGTGCTCGCGTTTGCCTTCGGCGCCTGCGTGCACCTGGCGATCCTGCTGGGCCTCTGGGGACCTCCTCCCCACCCCGTGAGTCCGGCGCTCGCGCACGGATACGACACCCTGGCCTTCCTCGACCCGCTGGTCATCGTTCTGCTGTTTCGTTTTCCGCGAGCCGGCCTGGCTCTCGCGCTGGCGACCATGCTCGCGGACGTGGGCGTAAATACCTTCGTAGCGTCCATGAGCCCGCACCCGGCCGTTGGTGCGTACGCGACGGATTACGGCGCGCTGGCCAACGATGTGTTTCTCGGGTTCGTCCTCGGCTCGGCGCCGTTTCTATGGCCGCACTTCGGCCGCAAGGACGAGGCCGCGGCGTCGAAGAGCTTCGGGTACTCCCACAACGCGTAGTGGGTCGCAGACGGCAGGATGAGCTCGCTGCCGCGCGCCCCCCCATGGTCGGGTTATTGTTGGCGCATCAGGCTTGGATCCGCAGTATCCCGGAGGCCGGACGCGCGGTCCGGTGGAGGACCATCCGATCGTGCAGCCGCGCGATGGCCGTGCTGCCGGTGCGGACGCAGAGCGCCGGGACTATGGCGTGGATGAAGCAGGCGAGCGCAGCCAGGAGCAGCGAGCCAGCGAATCCGAGCGCGTGGCGCTGGTGCTCCAGGTACGACTCGCCGACGGCGTGCGGGTGCTGGAGAAATAGGCGGCTGAACACGGCGCCCCCTGGGGCTTTTGGGCCATGGGTGGGACAATAGCCAAAGTGGCGTCGAATATCTTCACCATTTAGACTACGCAGAGCGCCTTTCACGGGAAAATTTCCCATGCCCGACCTCGATGGTACGGATCTGCGCATCCTCGACATTCTCCAGCAGGATGCCTCGCAGGCGGTGGCCGCCATAGCCGAGCGGGTGCATCTTTCCACGAACGCCTGCTGGCATCGGATCAAGCGCCTGGAGGATGCCGGCATCATCCAGAAGCGCGTTGCGCTCCTCGATGCGGCCAGAGTGGGCGCCGGACTGACGATATTCGTGCTGGTCCGGGCCGCCGAGCATTCGCAGGCGTGGTTCGAGCACTTCTCGCAGACCGTGCGTGCGATTCCGTCCGTCACGGAGTTTCATCGCACCAGCGGCGACGTCGACTACCTGCTGAAGCTGCAGCTCGCGGACGTCGCCAGCTACGACGAGATATACAAGCTCCTCATCAACTCGATCCGCTGCGCGGAGGTTCGAGCGGTATTCTCGATGGAGGAGCTCAAGCGCACCACCGCGGTCCCGCTGCCCGAGCCTGCGGGCTAGGGCTCGCGCCCATTGCGGGCGCGACGGAGCATTTATCGGGCCCGGGTCACTCGGGAGCTTTCCCGCGCTTCGCGCTGCTCCGCCTCGTGATGCTCGTGGCCGCACAACGCGTGATCGGCCAACGTTGCGATGACACGGCAATCGCGGATGCGATTGCCGTGTCGGTGTCTCAGCATCCGCTCGAGCTCCGAGCGCAGACTCGTCAGCATGGAGATGCGGCGATTGACCGCCTCGAGCTGCCGGCGCGCGATCCGGTCAGCCCGGGCGCAGTCGGATTCCAGCTGGTCCGACAGCGCCAGCAGCTCACGGACCGCCGGCAGCGGAAAGCCGAGCTCGCGCGCATGCCGGATGAAGCTGAGCTTCTGCCGGTGCGCCTCGCCGTAGCGGCGCTGTGCGCCAGCCGTCCGCGCCGGAGGTGTCAGCAGTCCGATCTGCTCGTAATAGCGGATGGTCTGAACCTTGCAGCCGACGCTGCGGGCCAGCGTGCCAATGGGCATCGAGACGTCTGCCATAGCTTGAAGCTCCAGTCACTGGAGCTTCTAGAATACCACCCCCATGGCGTACGACCCTTCGCACCCTGCAGGCCACGATCACCGCCACGGGCACGGGCATTGCCATGCCGATAGCCCTGCGCACAGCCATAGTCATGCGCACGGTCGCGACACGAGCGAGCGCCGCCTGCTGCTGGCGCTGTGCATTCTCATCATCTTCACGGCCATCGAGGCCCTCGGCGGGTGGCTCGCCAACTCGATCGCACTCCTGGCGGAAGCGGGCCACATGCTGGCTGATTCAGGGTCACTCCTGCTCGCCATCCTGGCCATCCGCGCCAGCCGCCGGCCGGCTGACGCGCGCCACACGTACGGGTCGGCTCGCTATCAGACCCTCGCGGCCTACACCAATGGCCTGATGCTCCTGGCGCTGACGGTGTGGGTGGTGGCGGAGGCCGTCGGGCGCCTGATTACCCCACCACCCGTCGACGGCGCGTTGATGCTGATCATCGCGGTGATCGGCGGCGTGGCCAATCTGATCGCGCTCGTCACTCTCTCCGGCGCCGGCTCGCTCAATGAGCGCGGCGCTCGCGCGCACATCTTCAGCGATCTGCTCGGCTCGGCGGCGGCCGCGGCCGCGGCGCTCCTCGTCCTCGAGCTCGGCTGGCGGCTGGCAGACCCGATTCTCTCGATCTTCGTATCGTTGCTGATTCTGCGCTCCGGTTGGCAGCTCACCCGCGAAGCCGGACACGTCCTGCTGCAAGGGACCCCGCCGGCGCTGGATCCCGATGATCTCGCGCGTGACCTGGCTCAGGTCCCGGGCGTGATGGAGGTGCACCACCTGCACGTCTGGTCGCTGACCGGCGAGGCTCCCGTCGTGACTCTGCACGCGACGGTCGCCCCGCTCACCGACCAGCAGGCGGCCCTGGAGGGAATCCTGTGCCGCCTTCGCGAGCGCCACTCCACCGCCCACGCCACCGTGCAGATCGAAGGCGGAACCTGCCTCGACACCGACGACCACCCCTGCCACCGGCCATGATCCTACTTGATGAGTCCTTCCGCTCTCATCGCCGCCTTGACCGCTGGACGCGCCGCGACGCGCTCCTGGAAGGCCCGAATGTTGGGGAAAGGAGTCAGGTCGAACTTCACGTGGCCCGCCCAGTTGGTGACGGTGAAGAGGTACGCATCGGCCGCCGTGAAGGCGGCACCGAGGAGGTAGGGGCAGCGCTCGAGCCGCTTCTCCACGATCGCATAGCGCTTGTTGAGATAGGCCACCCGCTCCGCGCGGGTCTCGGCCGGTGTGTCCGGGCGGAACAACGGCGAGTAGGTCTTGTGCAGCTCGGAGTTGATGAAGCCGAGCCACTCCTGCAGGCGATAGCGCTCGAACGTGCCCGCGGGAGGCGCAAGGCCCTTTTCGGGCTTGAGGTCGGCAAGATACTGGACGATGGCGGTGCCTTCCGAGAGGATCTCGCCGTTGTCGAGCTCCAGCACGGGCACGTAGCCCTTGGGGTTGATGCCGAAGAAATCGCCCACGGAGGCGATGGTCTTGGTCTTCAGGTCCACTTGCTGCAGGCGCAGCTCGATGCCGGCCTCCTCAGCGACGATGTGCGGCGAAAGCGAGCACGCGCCGCTCGTATAGAACAGTTTCATGGGATCTCCTGCAACACTACCAGCGTTGATGTACGTGCGGCCCGATGTAGCGGTCGTAGACGGCCCGCACGGCCCGCATCTGCTCGTCGGTGAGAGGCGGTAACGCGGCGGCGCCGCAATTGTCCTCGACCTGCTGCGGATTCTTGCCCCCGGGGATGATGGTCGACACCCCGTCGAACATGAGAATCCAGCGTAGCGCCAATTGGGCCAGCGTCGCGCCGCCGGGGACCAGCCGCTTCAGCTCCTCGACGGCCGCGAGGCCGACCTCGTAAGGCACGCCGGAGAAGGTCTCGCCGGCATCGAAGGCCTCACCATGGCGATTGAAGCTGCGGTGATCGTCGGCGGCGAACTTCGAGGCCGCGCTGAACTTGCCGGTGAGCATTCCCGACGCCAGCGGCACCCGGATGAGGGTGGCGACTGCGCGCCGCTGCGCCTCGGCGAGGAAGCGCTCGGCCGGGCGCTGCCGCAACATGTTGAAGATGATCTGGATGGACTCGACGTTGGGAAATTCGAGCGCCTTCAGGCCCTCCTCCACCCTCTCCACGCTGACGCCGTAATGCTGGATCTTGCCGGCCTTCACCAGATCGTCGAGAGCGGCGAAGGTCTCCGGCCGGTAATACGTGTCCGCCGGCGGACAGTGCAGCTGCAGGAGCTCGAGCGAGTCGACTCCGATGTTCCGCAGCGAGCGGTCGACGAAGGCCGCGAGATGCTGCTCGTCGTAGCCGGCAGCGACGTGCGGCCTGAGGCGGCGGCCGGCCTTGGTCGCGACGTGAAACGGCGTCCTGGTCTCCTTGCGCAGCCTTTGCAGCAGGCGCTCCGAGCGGCCGTCCCCATAAACATCCGCCGTATCGAAGAAGTTGACTCCCAGGTCGAGAGCCTTCTTCAGGGCGGCGATGGACTGCTCGTCATCGACGGCGCCCCATTCGGCGCCCATCGCCCAGGTGCCGAGGCTGATCTCCGATACCTCCCAGCCGATGCGGCCGAACCTGCGATACTTCAAGAGTCTCTCCCGTGCGCCAACCGAAGGGTCGCGGGATAAAGTACACGAAAACCTCCCGGCAGCGCACGCGCGGCGCGGCTCAGTGCTCGTGTCAGGCTTGCCGCGCCCGCTCGTGCGCCGAGGCGCCGGCCAGGTCGATCGGCGGCCGCGCGCTCTGCCGCCGCACGAGGGTGCTCTTGCCGAAGAGCGATTCCAGCAGGCTCACCGCGAGCGCCGCCGTCTCGTTGCGCACATCGAGCGCCGGGTTGAGCTCCACGACATCGAGCGACCCCACGAGGCGCGTATCGGCGATCATCTCCATGCAAAGCTGGGCCTCACGGTAGGTCGGCCCCCCCGGCACCAGCGTGCCCACTCCCGGCGCGACGTCGGGGTCGAGAAAATCGACATCGAAGCTCACGTGCAGGTGGGTGTCGCGATCGAGCCCCGCGAGCGCCTGCTCCAGGGTCTGGCGCATGCCCATCTCATCGATGTAGCGCATGTCGAACACCTCGACGGCAAGCTCGTGGACGAAGCGCTTCTCGCCCTCATCGACGCTGCGCACCCCGATCTGCCGGATCCACTGCGGATGGAGGCTCGGCACGGCGCCGCCGAGCTCCACCAGCGCCCGCGGGCCGAAGCCACACAGGCATGCGAGCGGCATGCCGTGCAGATTGCCGCTCGGGGAGAGCTCGCCCGTGTTGAGATCCGCGTGCGCATCCAGCCACAACACGCGCAGCTTGCGCCCGCTCTCCCGGCAGCGGCGCGCCACGGCGCTGATCGAGCCGATGCCGAGCGAGTGATCGCCGCCGAGGAGGATGGGCAGCCGCCCGGCGCACAGCTCCTCATACACCGCCTCGTGTACCAGGCGATTCCAGGCGAGCACCGCCTCGAGATTCCGGTAGCCGTCGACGGCCGGTTGCCGCGGGTTGGCCGGCCCGGCGAGATTGCCGCGGTCCGCCACCCGCAGTCCGCGCTCCTCGAGCGCGCGCTGAATGCCCGCGACCCGCATGGCCTCCGGCCCCATGGAAGCGCCGCGCTCCGCCGCCCCGACGTCCGTGGGCGCGCCGATCAGGCTGACAGTGCGCGGCGCCGCGTGGGTCATGCGGTCAGCTCCGCGGCCGGGAACAGGCGCGGGCGGGCGGGCGGCGCGCCGAGGAGGGAGAAGAGATCCTTCGGGTCCTCGAGATCGGGGATGAGATCGATCTCGATGTGCCGGCCCCGCTGCGCCCGATGGAGCCGATGCAGATACCGCAGCGCCGAGAAGTCCTGCAGTGCGAATCCGACGGAATCGAAGACGGTGACCTCGGCGTCGCTGGCGCGGCCCGGCTTGCGGGCCGTGACCACCTCGGTGAGCTCGGTGACCGGGAAGTCGGCAGGAAGCTGCTGGATCTCCCCTTCGATCCGCGACTGGGGCTCGAACTCCACCACCACGCGCGCATCGGCGCGCAGCAGGATATCGGCGTGCAGCTCGGTCTTGCCGGGACAATCGCCGCCGACCGCATTCAGATGCATTCCGGGGACGACCATCCCGGGTGTCAGAATGACGGCGTTGCGCTTGTCCGCGGTGATGGTGGTCACGATGTCCGCCCCGCGGGCGGCCTCGGCCGTGGAGCTGCAGCGCACGACCCGCAGGCCCTCGAGGTCGAGCCGCGCGAGATTCGCCTGCAGCTTGTGGGTTGCCGCCGGATCGACGTCGTACAGCCGCAGCTCGCGGATGCCCAGCAGCGCGTGAAAGGCGATGGCCTGAAACTCCGCCTGCGAGCCGTTGCCGATCAGGGCCATGACACGGCTGCCGGCGCGCGCCATCCAACGCGCCGCGACCGCCGAGGTGGCGGCAGTGCGCAAGGCAGTGGTCAGCGTCATCTCCGAGAGCACGAGCGGGTACCCCGTCTCGACATCCGCCAACATGCCGAAGGCCATGACCGTCAGGAGGCCCTTTGGGGTGTTCTTGGGATGACCGTTGACATACTTGAAGGCGTACTGCCGCCCGTCACACGCCGGCATCAGCTCGATGACACCGACCGACGAATGCGTCGCGTGACGCGGGGATTTGTCGAACTCGGCCCAGCGCCGATAGTCCGCCTCGATCTCGCGCGCCAGCCCCGCCATGAAAGCCGCGGGACCCGAGTCCCCGATCAGCTCCTGGACACGCCGGACACCGATGAAGTCGACCATGATCACTCTCCGCAGGCAGGGGCGGCTGCGCCGGACGCGCCGCCACCGTGACCATGATCCCCGCCGCGCGGGCCAAAAAATAGGCAGAAGGTTGCTCGAAAGTCGCAAACTATTGATCAAATCGTCACTTTGAGCGGGCGATTTGCTAGAGTCATGCACCGGAATATGTGAAATAGGGACGCATCCGATGGATGACCTCGATCACCGGCTCCTGGCGCTGCTGCGCAGTGGCGCGCGCGCTTCCGTCGCCTCCCTGGCCAAGAGACTGGGTGTGGCGCGCGGTACGGTGCAAAACCGCATGGCGCGGCTCGAGTCCGACGGCACCATCGTCGGTTATACCGTACGCCTGAAGCCGGACGTCCAGGAGCACCGCATCCGCGCCCTCATGACCATCGCCGTTGAAGGCAATCAGGTCGATGCCGTGGTGAAGGCGCTGCGAGGCGAGCCGGACGTCGGCAGTCTCCACAGCACCAACGGCAGGTGGGACCTGGTGGCGGAGCTCCACACCGACACCCTGACCTCCTTCGACCGTCTGTTGGCCCGGATCAGCCGCATGCCCGGCGTCTCGAGCAGCGAAACGAGCCTCCTGCTCACGACCTTCAAGCTCTGAAGCGCACGCCTCAGGCCGTGGGGCGCAGGCGCCGGCGGCGAAAGTCCGCGAGGATCTCCCGCGCCGCGTTGTGGCCGGGCGCACCCGTGACACCGCCGCCGGGATGCGTCCCGGAGCCGCACATGTAGAGGCCCGGCAGCGGGCCGCGGTAGTTGCCGTACCCGAGCATCGGCCGCGCCGACAGCATCTGATCGAGCTGGAGCCTGCCGTGGAAGATGTCGCCGCCGACCAGGCCGAAGGTCCGCTCCAGATCGAGCGGGCTCATGATCTGGCGCCCGAGCACGGACGCCCTGAAGTTGGGCGCGAAGCGGTTGACGGTCTCGATCATGAGATCCGCGACGCTCTCGCGGCGCTGATCCCACGACTCCCCGTCGGGAAGCTGTGGCGCCACGTGCTGGCAGAAGAGGCTCGCCACATGCTTTCCGGGCGGCGCCAGACTGTCGTCAATCGTGGAGGGAATGACCATCTCCACGATCGGTTGCCGGGACCAGCCGTGCGTGCGGGCGTCGAAATAGGCCTGCTCCATGTAGTGCAGCGTCGGCGCGAGGATGATACCCGCGGTGTGATGCTCGGCGGGCGCTCGACCGGGCAGGCAGGTGAAGTCCGGCAGCTCCGCGAGCGCCACGTTCATGCGGAAAGTCCCCGAGCCGCAGCGCCACTGCGCGATCCGCTCCGCGAACTCCGGCGGCAGGGCCGCGCGGTCGATGAGCTGCAGATACAGCAGCTTCGGATTGAGGTTGGAAACCACCGCCGAGGCGCGCAGCGTCTCTCCCGTCTCCGTGATGGCCCCGACGGCCCGCCCGCGCTCGACGATGACCTCGCGCACCGGAGATCCCACCCGGATGTCGACTCCGCGCGCCGCGGCGGACTTCGCCATCGCCTGCGTGATCGCCCCCATGCCGCCGATAGCGTGCCCCCACGCTCCCTTCCTGCCGTTGACCTCGCCGAAACAATGATGAAGCAGCACGTACGCCGTGCCCGCGGCGTACGGACTCGCGTAATGGCCGACGATGCCGTCGAAGCCGTACAGGGCTTTGATCGGGTCGCTCTCGAACCAACCGTCGAGATACTCGCCGGCGGAAGCGGCAAAGAGCTTGAGCAGCTCGCGGCGCAGGCTCATGTCGAGTCGGCCGAGCCGCGCGCCGAGGCGCGTGGCGCGCAGCAGCTCCGGCACTGCGGCCACCCAGTTGCCGGCCACTACATTGGGCGGCGTCTGGAGCACGAGGCCACGCAACACGTCGGCGATCGCCTCGAGCCGTGCTCCATAGTCGTCCAGCCGCCCGGCATCCCGCGCGGAGAACTTCGCCACTTCGGCGTGCGTCCGGCCGCCGCCGGTACAGAGATACCGCCCGTCCGCCGTCGGCAGGAAATTCGCCAGCCTGCGCTCGACGATGCGCAGCCCGTGGCTCCCCAGATCGAGATCGCGGATGATCTTCGGGTTGAGGAGCGAGACGGTGTAGGCGGCGACGGAGTTGCGGAAGCCGGGATGAAACTCCTCGGTCACGGCCGCGCCGCCCACGACCCCGCGCCGCTCGAGCACGGTCACCTCGAGCCCGCCCGCGGCGAGATAGGCGGCGCACACCAGTCCGTTGTGGCCGCCGCCGATGACGAGGACGTCCCGCTTCTCAGCGCTCATGGCGCTGCAGGCTCCAGCCCCTGCCCGGCGCGCGCGGCTCGCGGCTCGCGGGAATGAGCGCGCGCAGGCGTCGCGCGAAGCTCCGCAGGCAGACCTCGCTCTCGCCCAGAGGCCCCACGGTATAGGCTTCCGACGCCATTCCAGCCTGTACCCGCTCGATCAGCCCCCGGTCCTCCAGGCTCACCCGGCGGTTGATGCGCCAGTTGAGATACCGCGCCGCGCGCATCTCGCGGCGCGAGTCGGGATGGACGTAGGCGATCTCGCGGATCAGCGTCTCCGTGGCAGAGAGCGGCAGAAACTGCATGAAATCGATCTGATCGGGATAGAGGTCGAAGGCGATGTTCGGCCAGAGCTTGAAGTAGGTCCACAGCCGCTGCCGCTCCTGCGGCAGGTGCGGCACCGGCGGCAGCAGCGCCTGATACAGCCGCTCCGACCAGTTGGCCGACGGGACGGCGCGCAGAGCTCCCCACATCTTGTCGATCCAGGGTTGGGCCGCGACCCCGTAGCCCGCGCCGAAGAGGCGCGTCAGTCCCGGATGGGCGACGGGGATGTGCAGTCCGTCGGAGTAGTTGTCTGCGACGTTCTTCCAGTTGACGCTCCGCGGCCGCAGGGTCACCCGGCCCTGCGGCACGAGCTCCTCGAGCCGGTAAGCCGCGAGCTCATCGGCATACGGGGCGGCCATCTCGCGGACGCTCGGTATCCTGGCCTCGCTGCCGGGCGCGCCGGCATCGAGGCGCACGAAGACAAAGCCCATGAAGATTTCCTGCTCGAGCGGCGCCAGTCCGAGCCGCTCGCGCTCCAGTCCGGGGAAATCATCGCGTTGCGGCACGGTCAGGAGTCGGCCATCGAGTCCATACGTCCAGGCGTGATACGGGCACGTGATCCGCCGGCCGCAGTGCCCCTTCGCGCCGTCGAGGAGGCGCGCGGCACGGTGGCGGCACGCGTTGTGGAAGCTGCGCACCTGGCCGTCTTCGCCGCGAAGCGCGATGACGCCCTGGCCCAGGAGCTCGAAAGTGTGGAAATCGCCGGCGCGGGGAATATCGTTGAGGTGGCAGACGATCTGCCAGCTCGGGCGGAACACGAGCTCCTTCTCGAGCTCGAAGAACTCCGGGTCGCGGTAGATCCACGCCGGCAGGCTGGCGGCGTCGCCGCTCGTTGCGGGAACGATGTCGATCACACGAGCGCTCATGGGTCCGGATCCGCCTCGCTGCTGCCGTTGCCACGACCGTATAGCAGCGCGCCCGGGGCGGTTCAAGCCGGGTCCGCAACCCCCCGCAATCACCGAGCTCAGGCTCGGGCACGGCGAGAGGAGCCGGCAGCAACAGGAACTTTGAAGTAGGATTGGCGTCGTCCTCCGCCTCGCCGAAGGAGACGCCGCCATCGACCGGAAAAGAAGCTCGGCCACAGCGGGCAATGTCGGCTTTCTGCTCGTAGCGCTGCTGGTGCTCGGCGAGCTCGGCGGCTGCGGCCGCGCGCAGCTGCAACCGGCCGGTCCCGTCAGCGACGCGGAGCGGAAGATCCTGCTCGACTCCGTCGTGATCATGCTCGCGATCGTCATCCCGACGATCCTCGCGACTCTCGGCGTGGCATGGTGGTATCGCTCCTCCAACGGGCGCGCGCGGCGCCAGCCGGACTTCGTGTACTCGGGGCGGGTCGAGATCGTCGTCTGGTCGATTCCCGCCCTGGTCATCATCTTCCTCGGCGGCCTCGCCTGGATCAGCTCCCATGACCTCGACCCGGCGCAGCCCCTGCCCTCGAAGAGCGCGCCGCTCGACATCCAGGTCGTGTCGCTCGACTGGAAGTGGCTCTTCATCTATCCGCAGCTCGGCATCGCCAGCATCAACAGACTCGTGGTCCCGGCGGGCGTACCGCTACACCTGACGGTGACCTCCGCGTCGGTGTGGAATGCATTCTGGGTCCCGCAGCTCGGCAGCATGCTCTACTGCATGAACGGCATGGCCGGAACCCTTTATCTCGAGGCGAGCCGCCCCGGGGTCTACCGCGGCGAGTCCGCCATGATCAGCGGCGACGGTTTCGCGGACATGCATTTCGACACCGACGCGGTGCCCCAGGATCAATTCGATTCGTGGGTTGCATCGACACGCGGCGCCGGGCCCGCGCTGGATGAGGCGGCCTATCGCGAGCTCCTGCGCCAGAGCGTGCCGCCGCAGCCGTATACCTACCGGTCCGTGCGGCCCGGCCTCTTCACGGACATCGTGATGCAGCGGCTGCCGCCCGGCGACGGCCCGAGCGGCGGGCTGCCCGGCGCGCATCCCGTGGGGCTGCAATGACCTGGCTCGGCAAGCTCACCTGGCAGGCGATCCCGTTGCAGGAGCCGTTGCCGCTGTATTCCGGCCTGGCCGTCCTCATCATCGTCGTGGCCATCCTCGCGTGGGTGGTCGTCAAGGGTTACGTGCCCTACCTCTGGCGGGAGTGGATCACGAGCGTCGACCACAAGCGCATCGGGGTGATGTACTGCATCCTCGCCGGAGTCATGCTGCTGCGCGGGTTCATCGACGCCATCATGATGCGCACGCAGCAGGTCATGGCCTACAACGCGCCGGGATTCCTGCCGCCGTCGCACTTCGACCAGGTGTTCTCCGCGCACGGCACGATCATGATCTTCTTCGTCGCCATGCCGTTCGTCATCGGCCTGATGAACCTCGTCGTGCCGCTGCAGCTCGGCGTGCGCGACGTGGCCTTCCCGACGCTCAACTCCGTGAGCTTCTGGCTCACCGCCGCGGGCGCGCTGCTCGTGAACCTGTCGCTCGTCATCGGCGAGTTCGACAAGACCGGCTGGCTGCCCTACCCGCCGCTCTCGGAGCTGCGCTACTCGCCGGGCGTCGGGGTGGACTACTACTGCTGGTCGCTGCAGATCTCCGGCATCGGCACGCTCATGACCGGGATCAACTTCGTCACCACCATACTCAAGCTGCGCGCTCCAGGCATGCACTACACCCGCATGCCGATGTTCTGCTGGACGGCCCTCGCCTCCAACCTCCTGATCGTCGCGGCCTTCCCGGTCCTCACCGCGACGCTCGCCATGCTGCTCCTCGACCGCTACGTCGGCTTCCATTTCTTCACCGACACCGGCGGCGGCAACTCGATGATGTTCATGAACCTCATCTGGGCCTGGGGCCATCCGGAGGTCTACATCCTGGTCCTGCCCGCCTTCGGCATCTACTCCGAGGTCGTCTCGACGTTCTCCTCCAAACCGCTGTTCGGCTACCGCTCGATGATCTACGCCACCATGGCGATCTGCATCATCTCCTTCATGGTCTGGCTGCATCACTTCTTCACCATGGGCGCGGGCGCCGACGTCAACAGCATCTTCGGCATCGCCTCGATGATCATCGCCGTGCCGACGGGGGTGAAGATCTTCAACTGGCTCTTCACCATGTACGGCGGCACCGTGCGCTTTCGCACGCCGATGCTCTGGTCCATCGGCTTCATCGTGACTTTCGCGATCGGCGGCATGACGGGGGTATTGCTCGCCGTGCCGCCCGCGGACTTTCAACTCCACAACAGCGTCTTCCTGGTCGCGCACTTCCACAACGTCATCATCGGGGCGGTGCTGTTCGGGGTATTCGCCGGCTACATCTATTGGTTCCCCAAGGCGTTCGGCTTCACGCTCGATGAGCGGCTCGGCAAATGGGCGTTCTGGCTGTGGCTGATCGGCTTCTGGGTCGCCTGGGGCCCGGGATACGTCGTCGGCCTGGAGGGCATGACGCGGCGGCTGCAGCATTATGACGTCGCGGAATGGCGCCCCTGGCTCGTCGTCGCCGAAGTAGGCGTCTTCATCATCCTCCTCGCCATCATCGCCCAGATCGCGCAGATCGTCGTCTCGGTCCGCACGCGTGAGCAGCGGCGCGACGTGACCGGCGATCCCTGGGATGGACGCAACCTGGAGTGGGCGACCGCTTCGCCGCCGCCGGCTTTCAACTTCGCGGTGTTGCCCGACGTCACCGATGAGGAGCCCTATTGGGGCATGAAGGCACGCGCACGCGAGATCGGGCAGCTCACGAGACCGGAGCCGGAATACCAGCCCATCCACATGCCGCGCAACAGTCCGACGGGAGTCGTCACCGCGTTCCTCTCGGTGGTCACGGGCTTCGCGCTCATCTGGCACATCTGGTGGCTGGTGCTGCTGGGTCTCGCCGGCGCCTACGCCACCTTCGTCGTCTTCGCCTGGCGCGACCACGACGAGATCCTGATTCCCGCCGAGGAGGTCGCCCGCATCGATCGCGCCAACCGCGCCGCGCGCAGCGCCGCGCTGCAGCACCGGCAGTTGCGGCAGTCACAGCGGGAGTCCGCGGAATGAGCGCCCCGGACACCGCGCTGCGCACCGGCCGCGACCCTTATCACATCGGCCATCATGCGCCCATCGCGGGCGTGCCGGAGTACACCGGACACGGCGCCGGCGGTCCGTCGCCGAAGCGCATCGTGGTGGGCTACGGGTTCTGGATCTTCATCCTCTCCGACGTCATCCTCTTCTCCTGCTTCTTCGCCACCTACACGGTGCTCATCCACGCCCGCAACGGCGGCCCGGGACCGCGCGAGCTGTTCGATCTGCGCACCACGGCGGCGGAGACCGCCTGCCTGCTGCTCTCGAGCTTCGCCTGCGGCATGACCAGCCTCGCGGTCGCGCGGCACAACCTTCTCTGGACGGAGGTCTTCCTCGCGCTCACGGGACTCCTCGGCCTCGCCTTCATCGGGCTCGAGGTCCACGAATTCGCCGGCCTGGTGGCCCGCGGCGCGGGCCCCACCCGCAGCGCGTTCCTGACCGCTTTTTTCGCGCTCGTGGGCTGCCACGGCGCGCACGTGACCGCCGGGCTCCTCTGGCTCGGCACCATGATGGCGCAGTTCCCCGCCAAGGGCTTCAAGCAGAGCATCCGCCACCGGTACCTGTGCTTCTCGCTCTTCTGGCACGCGCTCGACATCATCTGGATCGGGATTTTCACCGTGGTTTATCTCATCGGGACGATCACCTCATGAGCTCCGGCCCCGAAGAATTCGAGGAATTCGACCTGGGCTCGCACGTCGGCGAAGACCCTGTCGCCGGCGAGGCGCCGTCGCAGATCGTTCACCCCACGCTGGCCTCGGAGCTGCGCGGCTACATCATCGGGCTGGCGCTCGCCGCGCTCCTCACGGCGGCCTCGTTCTGGGCGCTCGACGAGCACGTCATCTACGGACCGGGAATCGTCATGGCGCTCATCGTCTTCGGCCTCGCCCAGGTGGGCATCCATCTCGTCTACTTCCTGCACCTCACCACCTCCCCCGACAACACCAACAACGCGCTCGCCCTCGCCTTCGGCGTGCTCATCGTGTCGCTGATTTTTTTCGGCTCCATCTGGGTCATGTATCACATGAACAACAACATGATCCCGGCCCATGCGCTGATGCAGACGCGCGCGGACTGATTCCCCGCCCGCCGGAAACGGTGCAAGATGGCTCCCCATGCGTATCCTCGGGTCCGCGGGGCTGGCCGTCGTCTGTTCGCTGCCGCTGTGGCCGCCGGCGTGTCCGGCCGCCATCGACACGGGCGGCTCGCTGGCGCTGACCACGGATGACGTCTATCGGGGCATCTCGCAGACCTGCGGCCATCCGGCCGCCCAGGCGGACCTGCACGTGCGCGAGCAAGCCGGCTCCGACGGGGCCGCTTTTGCCGGAGCGTGGGGATCGGCGGGATTGGGAGACAGTCCCTGCGGCAGCGCGAAGGAGCTCGACCCCTACATCGGATACAGCCTGACGCTGACTGCGGACCTGAGCGCCACCCTCACCTATATCCATTACGGCTTCCCCGGGGGCGACTACGGCAATCCGCATCTCGACGGGCAGCGCTACGACTACGACCAGCTCGAGATGAGCTGGGACATCGCGGAGCGCCTGTATCTCACCCTCGCCTGGACGCCGGATGCACTGCAGTACGAGCGCTATGAGGACGTCTACCGCAGCGAGCAGAACCGCGGCGCCTTCGCCTACGGCGCCGAATGGCGCCAGCCGCTCGTCTCCGGGCTGTCCCTGACCGCCGGTGTCGGCTACGATCGAATGGCCGATCCCTTCGGCACGGGGTATGGCTTCTGGAGCCTGGGACTGACCCATGCGGCGGGCCCGCT
>JASHVV010000065.1 GCA_030044385.1 Gammaproteobacteria bacterium | reverse complement strand
GCGATCCGATCGTCGGCGTTGAGTCGGGTCGCGACGTCGCGCACCATGTCCTCGACGAACTTCGGGTTGTCGTAGGCGCGCTCGGTGACGTATTTCTCGTCGGGACGCTTCAGGATCCCGTAGAGCTCGCACGACGCCTCGCTCTCGGCGATCTCGATGAGCTCCTCGATCCACATGTGATCGCGCAGGCGCGCGCTGATGGTCACGTGCGAGCGCTGGTTGTGCGCGCCATAGGCCGAGATTTTCTTCGAGCAGGGGCAGAGGCTGGTCACCGGCACGACCACCTTCACCCACATGTCGGTATGGCCGCCGCGGCGCTCGCCGATCAGGCTGGCGTGGTAGTCCATCAGGCTCTCGACGCCGGAGACGGGTGCGCGCTTCATCACGAAGAAGGGGAAGCTCATCTCGATGTGGCCGGTGTCGGCCTCGAGGCGCTCGGTCATGGCCGCGAGCATGGCGCGGAACGACTCGACCGAGATCTCGCGCTCCGTGTGCAGGATCTCGACGAACCGGGACATGTGCGTGCCTTTGAAGTTGTGCGGCAGGCTGACGTACATGTTGAACGTGGCGATGGTGTGCTGCTCGCCGGCGGAGCGGTCCTTCACGCGCACGGGATGGCTGATGTCCTTGACGCCGACGCGATTGATGGGCAACCGGCGGGTGTCGGCGCGGCCCTGCACGTCCTCGACTTCGGCGACGAAGGTGCGGGCGGTCTTGGCGCTGGCGGGAGGGGGGGTCATGAGGGTCGAGCCTACCGGATCGGGCGCCCGAGGCGCCTCAACTTAAGAGGTATGTCCCTAGATCCGGGCGGGAGGTTCGCTTTTCAACCTCAGGCGCTGCCGACGGAACGGATGCGGTCGTGGGGCTGCAGCGACCACCAGCGCTCCGCGGTGGCGCCGAGATTCTCGGCATCGAGGCCGGCGGCGGCCAGGCAGGAGCCGCGGGAGCCATGCTCGATGAAGCGGTCGGGGATGCCGATCTGCAGCAGGGGAAGGGACAGCCCCTCGGCGGCGAGGAGCTCGGCGACGGCGGAGCCGGCGCCGCCCTGGACGGCGTTTTCCTCGAGGGTGATGCAGGCGCGATGGCGGGCGGCGAGGTCGAGGACCAGCGCCTCATCGAGCGGCTTCACGAAGCGCATGTTGACCAGGGTGGCATCCAGCCGCTCCGCGATGCGCGCGGCGGGCTCCAGCATCGGGCCGAAGGCGAGGAGCGCGAGGCCGCTGCGGCCCTCGCGCTTCACGAGCGCGCGGCCGACCGGAATGGCGGTGAAGGCTTTCTCCAGCGGCACGCCGGGGCCCGTGCCGCGCGGGTAGCGCACGACACTGGGGCAGGAGAGGGTGGTGCCGGTGTAGAGCATCTGCCGGCATTCGTTCTCGTCGCTCGGGGCCATGATGACGAGGTTGGGAATGCAGCGCAGATACGACAGATCGTAGCTGCCCTGATGCGTGGCGCCGTCGCTGCCGACGAGGCCCGCACGGTCGACCGCGAACAGCACCGGGAGGTTCTGCAGGGCGACGTCGTGGATGAGCTGATCGTAAGCGCGCTGGAGGAAGGTCGAATAGATGGCGACGACGGGCTTGAAGCCCTCCGTCGCAAGTCCCGCGGCAAACGTGACGGCGTGCTGCTCCGCGATGGCGACGTCGAAGTAGCGATCAGGGAAGCGCTTCGAGAACTCGACGAGCCCCGAGCCCTCGCGCATGGCGGGGGTGATGCCGATGATCTTCGGGTCGTGCTCTGCGATGTCGCAGAGCCACTGGCCGAAGATCTGCGAGTAGGAAGGACCCGTCGAGGCCTCCTTGAAGATCGTGCCGCTCACCGGGTCGAAGGGACCCGGTCCGTGCCACTTGATCGGGTCCGCTTCCGCGGGGGCATAGCCCTTGCCCTTGCGGGTGACCACGTGCAGGAACTGCGGGCCGCCGAGCTTCTTCACGTTGCGCAGCGTGCTGACCAGGGCGCGCACGTCGTGGCCGTCCATCGGGCCTATGTAGTTGAAGCCGAGCTCCTCGAAGAGCGTCCCCGGGAGGACCATGCCCTTCAGATGCTCCTCGGAGCGGCGCGCGAGCTCCCAGATCGGCGGGATCGGCTTGAGCACCTTCTTGCCGCCCTCCCGCAGGTGTCGGTAGACGCGCCCCGAGAGGGCCGCGGCGAAATAGTTGGACAGCGCGCCGACGTTCTCGGAGATCGACATGTCGTTGTCGTTGAGGACGACCAGCAGATCGGTCGTGAGCGAGCCGGCGTGATTCAGCGCCTCGAAGGCCATGCCGGCGGTCATCGCGCCGTCGCCGATGATGGCCACGACGCGCCGCGAGTCGCCACGACGCTCTGCGGCAATCGCCATGCCGAGGGCCGCGCTGATCGACGTGCTCGAATGGCCGACGCCGAAGGTGTCGTAAGGGCTCTCCGTTCGCGTCGGGAAGGGCGCGAGGCCGCCCGGCTGCTTGATGGTGTGCAGGCGGTCGCGCCGCCCCGTCAACACCTTGTGCGGATAAGCCTGATGTCCGACGTCCCAGACCAGCCGGTCGTGCGGCGTGTCGTAGACATAATGCAGCGCGACGGCCAGCTCCACTGCCCCCAAGCCGGCGGCGAAGTGCCCACCGCGCGTGGCGACGGTGTGGATCAGGAACTGGCGCAGCTCCTGCGCCACCTCCGGCAATTGGGCCACGGGGACCTGCCGCAGATCGGCGGGCGACGCAATCGCGTCGAGCAGCGGGTAAGCGTTGGGCGGGGAAGTCATCTGGGGCAGCAGTTTACACGACGCACGGCAGCGCTCTCAGGCTCTATTGTTGTAAAACTGCAACAGAGCCTTGGCAATGATCAACCGGACGGGGTAGTGGGCTCAGGGGATTCCGCAACGTTGAAGGGCTCGGGCTCGGTCTGGCCATTGCGCTTCAGCAAGATCTCCACCCGCTGCTGGGCTGCCTTGAGGGCGCCCTGGCAGTGTCGCGTCAGCTCGACACCGCGCTCGAAGGTCTTCAAGGCCTCATCGAGCGGCAGGTCGCCGCGCTCCAGGCGGGCGACCAGCGCCTCGAGCTCGGCGAGCGCCTGCTCGAAATCGGGGGGGGTACTGTCCGGCATAAACGGTAAACCTTATACAACCGTGGCGGCGCCGGTCAACGCGATTGACGCGCCCGCACCTCGGGCTTACAGTCCCAGCCCTCGTTAGACCCAGTCTAAGACAGGAGACAGCGGCATGAACCTCAAAGGCAGCAAGACCGAGAAGAACCTGAAAGACGCGTTCGCGGGCGAGTCCCAGGCGAACCGCCGATACCTGTACTTCGCAGCCAAGGCGGACGTCGAAGGATACAACGACGTGTCGGCCGTCTTCCGCTCCACGGCCGAGGGCGAGACCGGCCATGCGCACGGCCACCTCGAGTATCTCGAGGCGGTGGGCGATCCGGCCACCGGCCTGCCGATCGGCGACACCAAGCTCAATCTCAAGGCCGCGATCGCCGGCGAGACCCACGAGTACACGGACATGTATCCCGGGATGGCAAAGCAGGCCCGCGACGAAGGCTTCGCCGAGATCGCCGACTGGTTCGAGACCCTGGCGAAGGCGGAGCGCTCGCACGCCAATCGCTTCCACAAAGCTCTCGAAGGCATTTAGTAGGGCTTCCTGAGTGCGGCGCCGGGTCCGGGCTCCTGCCCGGGCCCGGCGCGCGCGGAGCAAACAAGCGTGGTCTCATCCCGCGATGGTGGACCGCCGCCACCGGCCGCCGGTCGCGAGGGCAGTCTCGACGCGCCCACCCGCCACCCGCTCGACTGGCGCAACCCCGCCTTTTACGAGGAGGCCGCGCTCGCCAAGGAGCTCGAGCGCGTCTTCGACATCTGCCACGGCTGCCGCCGCTGCTTCAGCCTCTGTAACGCCTTTCCAACATTGTTCGACGCGGTGGATGCGACGGACGCCGGCGAGGTGCATGCGGTCGACAAGAAGGTCTTCTGGGAAGTCGTCGA